>CALMAR010000496.1 GCA_937859855.1 uncultured Kineosporia sp. | reverse complement strand
GCCACCTGGCACCACCTGCGGCGACTGCGCGGCAGCGACACCGACACCGACACCCACCCCTAACCCTGGACCAGTACCGCCGTCCCAGCTGGGCGTGGTGCCGAGCGGCACCGGGGTGACGGTGGCCTTCCCGAACCCGGGTGGGAGCGTGACCGGCTGGCAGTACAGCGTGAACGGCGGACCCTGGCGGACCCTGACCACCACTGGTTCCAGCACTCTGACCGGTTCGATCAGCGGGCTGACCTACGGCCAGACCTACAACGTGGCCGTGCGCAGTGTCACCGGCTCGGGCAATGGCCAGAACAATGGCAACCCGGTCTCGTCCACTGTCACCGTGCCCGCCGCGAACGGGACCCTGCCCGGCCCGGCAGCGCCGATCGGCCTGACCGTGGCGCCGACCGGCACCAGCGCCCAAGTGTCGTTCACGCCGTCCTCGTCCACCGGCGTGACCTGGCAGACGTCGATCAATGGGGGCCTGACCTGGCAGAACCTGACCGTGACCGGCGCCGGTACCGGCGCACTGACCGGAACCGTGACCGGGCTGACCAGCGGCCAGACCTATCCGGTACTGGTCCGGGGCGTGGACGCGGACGGCGTGGGAGCTGCCGGTTCCGGTGTCGCCACATCGGCGTCGTCCGGCTCGTTGCCCGTCGTTTCCAGCTCTGGCTATGGTTTCACCGCTGTCCCGGCCAATACTGGTGCGCTGCTGCGGATCACGGCCCTCGGCCTGCCGTCGACCGGCTGGACGGTGAGCCTGGACGGCGGAGCCAGCTGGACGCCGATCAGCCTGTCCCGGGTGAGCGGCGCTTCGGTCGTGGCCAGTGCGCGCCAGCCGGCCGGGGGCCAGCTACAGACCCGGCTCAGCGGCCTGACCAACGGGCGAACCTATGCCGTGCTGATGCGGCACGGGTCCGTCGATGCCCGGGTGCAGCTGGTGACGCCGTACGTCGCTCCGTCTGGTACGGCCGCGGCGACGAAGGTGACGGCCAAGGTGCGGACCAGCGGTATCACCCTGACCGCCAGGACCCAGTCCGGAGTGACCCGCTGGGAGTGGTCGGCCAATGGCGGATCCACCTGGAAGGCGTTGCGGGGGAAAGCGAATGGGAACCTGCTGACCAAGGTGCCGGGTCTGCCCAGCGGCTACTACGCGCTCTCGGTCCGGCCGGTGACCACGGCGGGGGCGGGCAAGGTGGCAGCCGCCCGGATCACGGTTCCACTGATCGGCGCCCGCAATCCCCAGCACCTTCCGGCCGTACCCAGGCATCCGCACAGCGGCGGCCGGCTGGTACGCACGCTGGCCAGCACCCACGCCGCCAGCGGGGCGCCGATCGAGTCGTTGTCCACGATCCTGAGCAGCGTGATTCAGGCAGGCTATGGCGCGGCGATGACTGACGACAAGCTGTTCGGGGGGCATGGCGTTACGCTGACCGTTTCCGGCCGGCGGCAGATAGCGGCGGCGGCACATAAGCTTCAGGGCGCCAAAGTGGTTGTCTGCGAGAGCTATTCAGACTTCGGCCAGTCACTGGCGACGGCGCGGTCGATCAGCCGTCAGCGAGCCGCCGCGGTCTGCCAGGCACTGCGCGCGGACGGCGTCAAGGCCACCCTGAAGGCGGCCGGCTATGGCGGCAGCCGCCCAGCCCTGACTGGCGGCAACGCTTCTCAGCGCCAGGCCAACAACCGGATCCTGGTCGTCGCCCGCCGTTAGGGCCGTAGGTTGAAGGTCTGCCCGGCGCCCGGCCTAGCTGACCTTGACGTCTCCGGGCACGAGAATCAGCTTGCCGCGGGCATGTCCGCTCTGGCTGATCTGCACGGCCGATCTCCACTCCTCGAGCGGAAACGTCCCGGCGATCGGCACGCTGAACTTTCCGTCCGCGGCGAGCTGTCCGTACTCCGGCAGCACCTCGACCCGTGAGCTCAACTCTTCGTGAAACGAGTCGCGGACACCAAGCTCGGCTGCCGCGGCGAAGTCGGAGATCGTCAGGACCCGCTTGGGGTCGCCGCCAGCGATGAGCACGAGGTCAGGCAGCGAACCACCAATGGGCGCGGTATCGAGCACCAGGTCGACCGGCCCGTTGTTCAGCTCGATCACCCTCTGCACCATGCCTTCCCCGTACGGGGTCACTCGGGCCCCAAGGTCGCGCAGTCTCGGTGCGTAGGTGTGGCCCGCGGTAGCGATGACCCGCATGCCCTTTTCGAGCGCGATCTGCACCGCGGCGAACCCGATCGTGCTGCCCGCGCCATGAATCAGAAGAGTTTTGCCCGGATCGAATCCCAGGGCATTCAGATGCCCGTAAGCCGTGTCCACGGTCATGGGCAGGGCAGCCGCCTGCACCGGATCCAGTCCCGCCGGGACGGGGAACCACCGGTTCATCACCGCCCGATCAGAGGCGCCCGCCGATGAGCAGTTCGCCCAGTCGGCCGTCCCGAACACCAGATCACCGGCGGCGACCCCGGTGACGCCGTCACCGATCGCGTCAATCATGCCGCAGACGTCGCACCCCACTCCGCGTGGCAACTCGCCGGCGAACAGGCCCCGGCACAACGCCCAATCGGCGGGCGCAAGGCCACATGCCTGCATGATCACCCGGACCCGTCCGGGACCTGGATCAGGCACCGGCACCGTCTCCATCCTCAGGACGTCGGCCGGTTCACCGTATTGCGAAAAACGCACCGTGCGCATCGTTTCCGCCGTCGAATCAGTCATCAGTTCTCTCCATCAGTTCTTGAAATCGAGCAACGGGCCGGGCCTGCGATCAAGCGGCGGCCAGCGTGAAATAGTCGCCTTCACTCATGTCCTGCAGCAAGGTTCGATGCCTCGGTGTCCAGCCCAGCATCTGGCGGGTATGCGCGCTCGATACCGGAGCGTCGGTTGCGAAAAGCCGGGCGAAGAACGGACTACCGAAATGCTGGATGGCCTCCTGGCCGTCCAGGGACGCCGTCGGAAGCTGGAGCGCGTGTCCGACCTGATAGGCGATGGTCTCGAGAGTGACCGCGCCCTCTCCGGCGCCATGCAGGGCGCTCCCGGCGGGGGCCTTCTCCAGCGCGAGCCGGAACAGGGTGGCCGCGTCCAATCGGTGAATCGCCGGCCAACGGTTGGCACCGTTTCCGGCGTACGCCGACACACCGTGCTTGCGGGCCGCCGCGATCAGCATGGGGATGAAGCCGTAGTCCCCCGGGCCATGCACGGTGGGCGCAAGCCGCACCACACTGGAGCGGACGCCGTGATCCGCGAAGGACAAGCAGGCCTGCTCTCCCGGGATCCGGAAGTGGGCAATGGAATTCGCGTCAGGTGCGTCCTGCTCGCTGCTGACCCGGCCGGTGGCCATCACCAGCGTGCCGGAGGTGGTCACGAACGGCTTGCCCGAGCCGGCCAAAGCCTCGCCCAGGGCTTTGATCGCCGTCACATCCCGCCGGGTCAGGTCCTCAGGGTCGGCGAAATCTCCTCCGAAGGCCATGTGGATGACGCCGTCCGCCTGCTGGGCCCCGGCCCGCAGACTGCCGGTGTCTTCCAGCGAACCCCGCAGCGGGGTGGCGCCGAGATCCTGAAGGCGGGATGCAGCCCGTTCGGAGCGAGCCAATCCGGTGACGCTATGGCCGGAGGCGATGAGATCGGCAACTATGGCCGGGCCGGTGAGCCCCGACCCACCGGTGACGAACACCTTCACCAGGTGACCTCCTTGTGCTGATTGACGGCTAATCGGATCGTGTTCCGGTTAGCTCCTTGGTACGCTAGCACAATCGGAACGCGATCCGGATTGGAGCCGGAAGGATGACCATCGCCCCCCACCCACGCGTCGACGCGGTACGTAACCGCGATCTGCTCCTGTCGGCCGCCACCCGGGCATTCGCGGCGGCCCAGAACGAGCCATCCATGCGGGCCATCGCCCGCGATGCGGGCGTGGGGATCGCCACGCTCTACCGGCACTTCCCCACCCGGGAGTCGCTGGTGGACGCCGTCTACCAAGATCAAGTCAGGCGCCTCATCACTGGGGCCCAAGATCTACTCGACTCCCATCCACCCGCCACCGCGCTGCGGCTCTGGATGGATCTCTTCGCCGAGTGGCTGGCCGCCAAGCACGGAATGCTGGACACGTTGCGCGCCATGATCGACTCCGATCAGATCGCGCACGCCGAAACCCGCCAGCAGATCCTGACTGCCGTCGGCAGCATTCTGGCGGCGGGCCGTGCCGCCCGCGAGATCCGCCAGGACGCCGACCCGGCCGATATCACGGCCGCTCTGATTGGAGTGCTCAGCGTCACCGGGGCGCCCGCGCAGAATGCTCAAGCGTCCCGCCTGATGGACCTGATCATGGACGGCCTGCGAACCGGCCGGTGAAGGAATCACCACTGGCTCACCCGGTTAGGAGTGACGTGAAGGCTGGGCCCGGTTAGCCTGCCAGGAGGAACGGCAACTGACATCGATGTCGGCCCTGATTCGGAAGACCAGCCCGGCCAGCATTCACGACTTGGCCGGCTGGCAGTTGCCCGAGCCATCGGGCTACTGAAGGTCAGGCTGGAAATCCAGTGATGGATTCTTGGTGTGGCGGCACCTCTGCCAGCGGAGCAGCTAGGGAAGAGGGTGGATCAATGACGACCGAGCCCAGCCAGGCCACCAGCGGATCGAGCGGGCCGAACCGATCGAGCGGATCGAATGGAGCCACCGCGGCCGCGGCCCAGGAACACTCGGAGGAAGCGAACGGCCCGGAACCGATCGCCAGTCCAGAGCCGCCGATGACCACCGAGACCTCGACCACGCTGGCCGCCCAGGTGGTCGCCGAGTTCTTCGGCACCTGCATCCTGATCCTGTTCGGAGTCGGCGTGGTGGCTCAGGTCAGCGCCGGCTCCATCGGCAATCACGACAGCATCGCCTGGTCCTGGGGACTGGGCGTGATGCTGGGCATCTACGTTGCCGGGCGGATCAGCGGCGCCCACCTGAACCCGGCCGTGACGTTGGCCCTGGCGATCTTTCAGGGGTTCGAGTGGCGCAAGGTGATTCCATACTCGCTGGCCCAGACGGCGGGGGCGTTCGTAGCGGCTCTGATCGTGCGCTGGAACTACACCGAGAGCATCGCCAAGGTCGACCCCGGTCACACGGTCAAGACCCAGGGCATCTTCTCGACTCTGCCGGGCAACGGCACCCTGCCGGTCAACGAGTGGGGTGCGCTGCGCGACCAGATCATCGGCACGGCCATCCTGGTGTTCCTGATCTTCGCCATCACCGACGTCCGCAACAACCCGCCCCTGGCCCACCTGGTGCCGTTCATCATCGGGCTGCTGATCGTGGCCATCGGCATGGCCTGGGGAGCCAACGCTGGGTACGCGATCAATCCCGCCCGCGACTTCGGGCCGCGCCTGGCCTCCTTCGTCACCGGCTATCGCAGCGCCTTCCGAGATCAGAACGGCCAGCTCTTCTTCTGGGTGCCGATCATCGGGCCGCTGGTGGGCGCGGCCATCGGTGGCTGGATCTACACCTTCGCGGTCCAGCGGTATCTGCCGCCGGTCCTGGACGAGCCGGCCACTCCGCCAGCCTCAGGTACGCATTAGGGCTTCACCCGGCCACGCGGGTTTGCGGCCCACTCTTCATCAGACAAGGAGATTGAGATGGCCGAACTTGTCGGTGCGATCGACCAGGGCACCACCAGCACCCGCTTCATGCTCTTCAATCACAAGGGCGAAGAAGTGGCCAAGAACCAGATCGAGCACGAGCAGGTACTGCCCAAGGCGGGCTGGGTCGAGCACGACCCGGTGGAGATCTGGGAGCACACCCGCCAGGTCATCCAGAACGTGATGAGCGAGCAGAAGCTCGCCGCCTCCGATCTGGCCGCACTGGGAATCACGAATCAGCGTGAGACCACGGTGGTCTGGAACCGCAAGACGGGCCGGCCCTACTGCAATGCGATCGTCTGGCAGGACACCCGGACTGACAAGATCATCAATGCGCTGGAGAAGGACGGCAAGACCGATCTGATCAAGGACAGGGCGGGCCTGCCGCCGTCCCCGTACTTCGCTGGCAGCAAGATGAAGTGGATCCTGGACAACGTGGACGGCGTCCGCCAGGACGGCGAGGCCGGTGACGCGATATTCGGCACCATCGACAGCTGGGTGGTGTGGAACCTGACCGGCGGACCGAAGTGCGGGACGCACATCACCGATGTCACCAACGCCAGCCGAACCCAGATGATGAATCTCGAAACCCTCAGCTGGGACAGCGATCTGATGGACATCTTCGGCATCCCGCAGCAGATGCTGCCGGAGATCAAACCGTCGTCCTACGCCGACGGCTACGGCGAGGTGACCGACCCGCAGGAGGTGGCCGGGGTTCCGCTCACCGGCATTCTCGGGGATCAGCAGGCCGCCACCGTCGGGCAGGTCTGCTTCGAACCCGGAACGGCCAAGAACACTTACGGCACGGGCAATTTCCTTCTGCTGAACACCGGTCCTGAACTGGTCCGCAGCGAGAACGGGCTGATCACCACGATCTGCTACCAGTTCGGTGACGACGACCCGGTCTACGCGCTCGAAGGCTCGATCGCGGTGACCGGATCGGCGGTGCAGTGGCTGCGGGATCAGCTGGGAATCATCGAGGCCGCACCCGACATCGAGGCGCTGGCGGCCAAGGTCGACGACAACGGCGGGGTGTACTTCGTGCCCGCGTTCTCCGGCCTGTTCGCCCCGTACTGGCGCAGCGACGCCCGCGGCGTGATCGCCGGGCTGTCCCGGTTCAATACCAAGGCACACATCGCCCGGGCCACACTGGAAGCGATCTGCTACCAGAGCGCCGACGTCTCCCAGGCGATGGAGGCCGACTCTGGCGTCCACATCGACGTGCTGCGGGTGGACGGTGGCGTCACCGCCAACGACCTGTGCATGCAGATGCAGGCCGACATCCTCGGCGTTCCGGTGAGCCGGCCCAAGGTGGCCGAGACCACCGCCCTGGGCTCGGCCTACGCCGCAGGCCTGGCCGTCGGATTCTGGAAGGACACCGGCGAGCTGAAGGACAACTGGAGCGAAGACAAGCAGTGGACGCCGGACTGGTCGGACGAGCAGCGCGAGGACGGCCTCAAGGGCTGGAAGAAGGCCGTGGAACGCACCCTGGACTGGGTTGAATCGCAGTGAGCACTGCTTTCGCGCTGAGCCCGGCTAACCGGGCCGAAGCTCTGGCCCGGCTGGCCGGTACCGAACTCGATGTGCTGGTGATCGGGGGTGGCGTGGTCGGCACCGGCGCCGCGCTCGACGCCGTCACTCGAGGGCTCAGGGTCGGGCTGGTCGAGATGCGCGACTACGCGGCCGGAACGTCGAGCCGCTCGACCAAGCTGTTCCACGGCGGCCTGCGCTACCTGGAGCAGTTCCAGTTCCACCTGGTCTTCGAGGCGCTGCGGGAACGAAAACTGGTGTTGCAGAAGCTGTGTCCGCATCTGGCCCGGCCAGTGGAGTTCATCTATCCGCTGCGCAACCTGTTCGACAAGGGCTACGTCAGCCTCGGCATCGGCGTCTACGACGTGATGGGCGCCGGGCGGGGCGTCCCTCATCACATGCACTACCTGAGCAAGCGGAAGGCGCTGGCGTCGTTCCCATCCGGCAAGCGCAGCGAGATCAAAGGTGCCATCTCGTTCTACGAGGGCCAGGTGGACGATGCCCGGCACACCATGATGATCGCCCGGACCGCCGCCGAATACGGTGCCCTGGTCGCCAGCAGCACCCGGGTGATCAGCTTCATCCGGGAGGAGGACCGGGTCGCCGGGGTCGTCGCCAAGGACCTGGAGACAGGCAACGAGTTCAGTATCCGGGCTCAGCAGGTGATCAACGCCGCCGGGGTCTGGACCGATGAGATCCAGCAGATGGTCGGCGGGCGCGGGGAGTTCCAGGTCCGGGCGTCCAAGGGCGTGCACCTCGTGGTTCCGCGCAACCGGATCAACAGCGCCACCGGCATCATCCATCGCACTGAGAAGAGCATCCTGTTCATCGTCCCGCGCGGCAGCCACTGGGTGATCGGCACCACCGACACCGACTGGTCACTGGACCGGGCGCATCCAGCCGCCAGTGAGAAGGACATCGACTATCTGCTGGATCAGGCCAACCGGTTGCTGGCCGATCCGCTCACCCGCCAGGACGTCGTCGGCGTCTACGCCGGCCTGCGCCCACTGCTGGCCGGCGAATCCGACTCCACCAGCACGCTTTCGCGTGAACACGCCGTCTCTTCGCCGGTCCGCGGGCTGACCGTGATCGCGGGCGGCAAGTACACCACCTACCGGGTGATGGCCAAGGACGCCGTGGACTACGCGGTGCATGGGCTGGAGCGGCTGGTCCCGCCGTCAATCACGGACAGGGTTCCGCTGACCGGCGCCGAGGAATACCTGGGCATGTGGAACAGCCGGCCGCTGATCGCCGATCGCACTGGGCTGGGCGTGCACGTGATCGAGCATCTGCTCGGCCGCTACGGCAGCCTGATCACCGAACTGCTGGACCTGATCGCGCAGCAGCCGGAGCTGGGCCAGCCGATGGACAGTGCTCCCGAGTACCTCAAAGCCGAAATCGTCTATGCAGCAAGCCATGAGGGAGCGCTGCACCTGGACGACATCCTGACCCGGCGAACCCGGATCTCGATCGAGGTGCCCGACCGCGGCGAAGCGGCCGCGGAAGAATCGGCAGACCTGATCTCGTCCGTCCTTGGCTGGTCGAAGGAACATGCGGTGAACGAGATCGCCCACTACCGGCTGCGGGTGAAGGCGGAGCGGGAGTCGCAGGAGATGCCCGACGATCAGACCGCGGACGCCGCCCGGCTCGGTGCACCCGACGTCCGCGTCGGGGCCACCGGCTGAGAGCAGCGTCTCCTCTCTTCGAAGATCAGCGGCTCAGCCCGCGGAAGTGCGCTCGCCGCCTCACTTTGGCGGGCTGAGGCCGCGATCATGAGCGGGGGGCCGGTGCCGGGCTGAGATGGGCCGACCAGCGTTCGTCGATCCGTCCGAAGTGCCAGACCGCGATGGCGATCAGCCAGGCCAGCACGAACAGGGCCACGATGCCGTAACCGGCGTAGTCGAGGTTGACGTTGGCGATGGCGGTCAGCGGACCAGAGGTGATGTGGGCCTGATCGGCCAGCACGCTGATCAGCTCGATGGTTCCGATGATCAGCGCCACCGCCACGGAGATTGAGGTGATGGTGATGTTGTAGAACACCTTTCGCACCGGCTTGGCGAAGGCCCAGCCGTAGGCCGCGTTCATGAACACGCCATCGATGGTGTCCATCAGGCACATTCCGGCGGCGAACAGAACTGGCAGCACCAGGATCGAGTAGAACGGCAGATTGAAGGCGGCGGCCCCGCCGGCCAGCACGAGCAGGCCGACCTCGGTCGCAGTGTCGAATCCGAGTCCGAACAGAACTCCGATCGGGTAGATGTGCCACGGCTGGCGGACCGACTTGGTCAGACTGCCCAGGAAGCGGTTCATGAAACCCCGCCGGTTGAGCTGCTCCTCCAGAGACTGCTCGTCGTAACGCCCATGGCGCATCTCGCGGAACACCTTGATGATGCCCAGCAGCACCGCCAGATTGAGGATTCCAAGTATCCACAGGAAAATTCCCGACACTGACACGCCGATGATGCCGGTGATGGAGTGCAGCTTCGAGTCCGGTCTCTCGACCGGGCCGGCCAGCGCTTTGACTCCCGCTGAGAGCAGGAACGCCAGCGCGAAGACGATGGTCGAATGGCCCAGGGAGAACCAGAATCCGACCGACAGCGGCCGCCGGGTGTTCGGGAGGGGATGTCCTTCATCAGCGGCCTCGGTGGCCGCGGCGTTGTCCGCCAGCAGTTTTCGGGTGGTGTTGTCGACCGCGGCGATGTGGTCGGCGTCGAAGGCATGTCGTAGCCCGAACGTGTAGGCCAGTATACCGACGCCGATGTTGAAGACCGGGTGATCGCCGCCCAGAGGATAATGGTGGGGCGCCACCAGTCCGAACAGCACGAAGAAGCCGGCCGCGTGCAGGGCGATGATGAAGGCGGCCATGCTGGTCAAGCTGAGCCAGTCGGCCCGGTTCAGACTGGACCGGAACAGTTGCCAGCCCCGGTCCGGAGCCGCCCGCGGATTCGGCTCGACACTCACGGTTGCCCTCCTGAGGGATACGCCAACAGACCCAGCCACCAGGAAGGTAAGCCGCAGCACGTCGTTATTGCAATCGTCTCGCAGTAATGCTGGTCGCAGTGATGCTGGCTTCGCCTGCCGTCGCCAGAGCCTGGTCCGGCCAAGCGGCGCAGCGCCCAGCCTCGGCTAGCGTCGTTCTTGCATCCTTCTTCCAGCCACGTCGCCCGCTGATCGCGGGACCGTCGATCAGGACACCGCCATGAACACCTCAGCCACCGGAACTCCCGCTCCCACCGGCATCACCCGCAGCCAGCGGACAACCCGAAGTGCTCGTTATCGGGAAACCGACTGCCGGCCGGAGGACCTGGAGCGCCTGATCGATCAGGTCACCGACCTCGCGGAGTATCCGCACGCGGCGGCGGTCACCGAAGGTGTTCTGATCTACGACTCACCGGCCCTGCTGCGAGCCGTGGCCGATCCCGGCGCCCGTGCGGAGGTCGAGACGGAACTGGTCGCGGCACTCACCGGCGGCCCGGGCGTGATCGTGTTCGAACGCGCCTTTCAGGACCTGGATGTCGTCGACCGGGTGACCCGCGTCTTCGACGCCATCGTTGACGACGAGCGCCGGGCCGGAGGGCACCTGAGCGACCACTTCGCCGCCGCGGGGGCGAACGACCGGGTATGGAACGCCCTGGAGAAGCTAGCGGTCCGCGACCCCGGCGCGTTCGTGGATTACTACGGCAACGAGATCCTGGCCCTGACCGCGACCGCATGGCTCGGGCCGTCGTACCAGATGACCTCACAGGTCAACGTAGTTCGCCCTGGCGGCCGGGCCCAGGACCCGCATCGTGACTACCACCTGGGCTTCCTGTCCAACCCGGTCGCCGCGGCCTATCCCGCCCACGTGCACCTGCTCTCCCCGGTGCTCACCCTGCAGGGTGCCGTCGCCCATTCCGGCATGCCGGTCGAAAGCGGCCCGACCATGTATCTGCCGTACTCGCATCAGTATGGGCCGGGCTATCTGGCCTGGCGATTGCCCGGCTTCCAGGACCTGTTCCAGCAGCGCTACATCCAGCTGCCACTGGCCAAGGGAGACGCCGCCTTCTTCAACCCGGCCGTGTTCCACGGGGCCGGCTCCAACGTTTCCCGGGACGTGCAGCGGATGGCCAACCTGCTGCAGGTCTCTTCCGCGTTCGGGCGGGCGATGGAGGCGGTGGACCGGACCAAGATGGCCAAAGCGATCTATCCGCAGTTGCGGGCGCGCCGCGCGGCCGGGGTCAGCCGCGCCATGCTGGCCAATGCCATCACCTGCGCCGCCGAAGGTTACCCGTTCCCGGCCAACCTCGATCTCGACCCCAATGTCGGCGGCCTGACCCCGCTGGCCCAGACCGAGCTGCTGCTGCGCGCACTGGATGAGGACCAGGAGGTCGGGGCGACTCACGAGCAGCTGGACGCCTACGCCGCCCGCCATCGCACCGACTCGATCTGAGGATCGGATGCGCACTTAGAGATGCAGTCGTTGGCTGTCTCACCGATGCTTACCGGGTTGCCTTCAGAGCGGGGGCGCTGACGAGGGAGCTGGGATGTCGACCGACGCAATTGTGATTCTGAAGGACGATCACAAGCGAATCAAACAACTCTTCAAGCAGTTCGAAGCGGCCGGAGAGGATGCCACCAAGCGCAAGGGCGACCTCGTCACCAAGATCATCGCTGAGCTCACTGCGCACACCTACATCGAGAACGAGTGCATGTACCCCCGGGTGCGCGAACTGGTTCCCGATCTCGAGGACGACATTCTGGAGTCCTACGAGGAGCACCACGTCGCGGACGTCCTGGTGACCGAGCTGGCGGCCATGCAGCCGGAGGACGAGCGGTTCGACGCCAAGACGACGGTGCTGATCGAGAACGTCACCCATCACATCGATGAGGAGGAGCAGGACTGGTTCCCGCAGGTCCGGGAGGCGCTGGGCCGCAAGCAGCTGAGCGAGATCGGTGAGGAACTGCTGCGGCTCAGGGAGAAGGCGCCCACGTCGCCGGCCCAGCCCAGCGCGCTCAAGAAGACCATCGACGCCGTCGTCTCCTGATGGCCGCCCACGAAGTCAGGTGCACGACCCCGGCTACTCCGGCGGAGGTTTTCGCTGTCCTGGCCGATGGCTGGCTCTATGCCTCCTGGGTGGTGGGTGCGGCGCGGGTTCGCTCAGTGGACGCGGCCTGGCCCGCTGTGGGAGCCCGGGTGCATCACTCTTTCGGGCTCTGGCCCCTCGTGATCAATGACCTGTCCGAGGTGCTGGTCAGCCAGCCGCCGCAGAGGCTCGTGATCCGGGCGCAGGGCTGGCCGCTGGGCGCCGCCCAGGTGGAGCTGCGGATCGACGCCTGGGACCAGGGCTCGCTGATCACCATCACCGAGGACGCGGTCGCCGGACCGGGGCGGCTGGTACCGGCGCCGCTGCGGCAGGTGCTGATCTCGGCGCGCAACCGTGAGGCACTGCGCCGTCTGGCGCTGCTGGCCGAGGGCAATGCGGGAGGGGCGGCCCGTGACCGGTGACCATCCGGTCGTTCTGGTCACCGGGGCCAGCGGTGGTATCGGCCGCGCGGTCACGCTGGCCTACGCCGCCCGCGGCGCCCAGCTGGTCCTGGCCGGGCGATCCAGGAACCGGCTGAACCAGCTGGTGGCGGCCTGCGAGGCGCGCGGATCGTCGGCGACGGCAGTGGTCACCGACGTGGCCGATCCAGCTGCGGTCCGGGCCGCCGTCCAGTCGGCGGTACAGCGGCACGGCCATCTCGACGTCGTCGTCCACACCGCTGCTGTGGTCGCCTATGGCCGGGTCACCGAAGTGCCCCCGGAGGTCTGGAACCACGCCGTGGACGTCGGCGTGCAGGGCACCACGAATGTGGCGCGTGAAGCGCTGAGCGTGTTCGAACCAGCCGGGTCTGGAGTACTGATGGTGATCGGGTCCGTGCTCGGTCAGGTCACTGCCCCGCTGATGGGCTCGTACGTCACCTCCAAGTGGGCAGTCCGGGGACTGGTCCGGGTGCTGCAGCAGGAAGGCCGCTCGACGCCCGGCCTGCACGTCCTGATGGTGTCTCCCGGCGGCGTGGCGACGTCCATCTACCAGGACGCCGCGACCTACATCGGCCAGGCCGGATCACCGCCACCGCCGGTCCTGAGTCCCGAGGCGGTAGCCCGGAAAGTGCTGCGCAGCATCGATCGGCACCGCCGGCAGGCGGCGGCCGGGCCCGCCAACGGGCTGATGCGGCTCGGTTTCACCGCCGCCCCATGGGTCTACGACACCCTGGTCGGCCCCCTATTCACCCGGCTGGCTCTGGACCAGAGACCCCGCCCAGCCACCGATGGCAACGTCTTCCGCGCCTCCGAGGAGCTGGCGGGCTGACCGGCGCCAAACCTATGGACGAATAGTGAAGAGAGAAGGACTGTCATGAAAGCACTGACCTGGCAAGGCAAACGCGACGTACGCGTCGAGGACGTCCCCGACCCGGTGATCAAGGATTCGACCGACATCATCGTGAAGGTCACCTCGACCGGGCTTTGCGGCTCGGACCTGCATCTGTACGAAGTGCTGGGGCCGTTCCTTGACCCCGGAGACATCCTCGGGCATGAGCCCATGGGCGTCGTGGCCGAGGTCGGCGCGGATGTGACCGAGGTCCAGGCCGGAGACCGGGTGGTCGTCCCGTTCAACATCTCCTGTGGTACCTGCTTCATGTGCGGGCAGGGCCTGCACTCACAGTGCGAAACCACCCAGGTGCATGAGTATGGAAGTGGCGCAGCACTTTTCGGCTACACCAAGTTGTATGGGCAGGTGCCGGGCGGCCAGGCCGAGTACCTAAGGGTGCCCTTCGGCAACACGCTGCCGATCAAGGTCCCGGAAGGGCCGGCCGACCAGCGCTTCCTGTTCCTGTCCGACGTGCTGCCCACGGCGTGGCAGGCGGTGCAGTACGCCGCAGTACCGGATGGCGGCACTGTCGCGGTGCTCGGGCTGGGCCCGATCGGAGACATGGCCGCCCGCGTCGCCCTGCATCTGGGGGCCGGGACCGTGATCGGGGTCGACCTGGTGCCGGAGCGACTGGCCCGATCCGCGGCGCGCGGGGTTACCACGGTCGACCTGAACGAGCATGAGAACGACTTGGGCGACCACATCCGTTCGCTGACCGGTGGCCGCGGACCGGATGCGGTGATCGACGCCGTCGGGATGGAGGCACACGGCTCACCGGTGGCGAAGACTGCGGCCACCGCCACCACCCTTCTGCCCAGTGCCCTGGCACGAAAATTGATGACGACCGTGGGAGTCGACCGGCTGAACGCGCTGCACCACGCGATCGACATCGTCCGGCGCGGGGGGACCGTCTCGCTGGCCGGCGTCTACGGCGGCGCGGCGGATCCGATGCCGATGCTGAGGATGTTCGACAAGCAGATCGAGTTCCGGATGGGGCAGGCCAACGTGCACCGCTGGGCACCCGACATTCTGCCGCTGCTGACCGACGAGGACCCGCTCGGAGTGGACGGTTTCGCCACTCATACGCTGCCCCTCAGTGATGCCCCTGACGCCTACGAGATGTTCCAGGCCAAGGCCGACGGTGCGGTGAAAGTCGTCTTCGAACCCTGATCCCGGCTACCGGTCGCGGTCTCCTGGCGTTTGACCCGGCGATAGCCTCGGGCTCGTGGACGCTGCCTGGTTCGGACTGCTGGGCCACTGGTCCGGGGCAGGCGGCACGTCATCCCAGCCCGATGGCGCGCACGGTCACGGTGATCCCCATGACCTCCGTGCTTCAGCGCCCGAGCAGCGGTGAAGCGAGCACGATCTGGGTGTCGGGCCGTGTCCACGTCGGTGCGGCTGGCCCCGATCAATGTTGTTTTCCTTTAAGGCTTCTCGCGGAGCAAGAAGGGAATCTCTTCCACCAGCCAGGCCGCCACCTGTTCCTGCTGTTCATCAGCTGACCTGGATGACGACCTTGCCCTTCGCGTGACCGGTCTCGACCGCGGCCACTGCGTCAGCGGCCTTGTCCAGCGCCAGGACGTCCTCCACCTTGGGGTCGAGTTTCCCATCGGCCACCATCTGGGCGACGATCGTCAGCACCCGGCTGGTGCGGTCCCGTTCGATGGCGTGACCGCCGAGCTCCTCAGCGGTGACCGGATCCCCGGCGCTGATCAGCTTGGCCCGGTCCGGCAGCAGGCCGGCCACGGCGCGCAGGCCGTCCCCACCGGCCAGATCGAAGATCGCGTCCACGCCGTCGGGCAGCAGGTCCCTGATCCGATCGGCCACCCCGTCGCCGTACGCCACCAACGTGGCACCCAGTGACTCGATCAACGGCTGCTTGTCCGCCCCCGCCGTACCGATCACATTGATGCCCAGGTCACGGGCGATCTGGGCGGCCGCGACACCAACCCCGCCGCTGACTCCGTTGATCAGCAGGGTCTGACCAGGCTGAAGCTGCAACTGGGTGACGCCGTCGTAGGCGGTCGCCGCGGCCACGGTCAGGGTGGCGGCATCCACGAACGACACCTGGACCGGCTTGGCGGCAGTGGAGCTGGCGGTGGTCAGCGCGAACTCGGCGTAGCCGCCCGAGCCCGGCGCGGTGGCACCGAACACCTCGTCGCCGACCGCGAAGCCATCCACGTCCTGACCCACCGCGCGGACGACGCCGGCGACCTCGGAGCCGAGGACGGCGGGCAGATCGCTGGGGTCGGCGGCGCCATAGGCCCCGGAACGGATCTTCCAGTCCACCGGGTTCACTCCCGCGGCCCGGACCTCTACCAGCAGTTCCCCGGCCAGCGGCTCCGGCTGGGCCAGGTCAAGGAACTCCTGAACGTCCGGGGCGCCGGTCTGCTGGTATCCGAAGGCCTTCATCTGATCTCTGATCCCATCTGAGCGTCGTTCCTGTCTCGTCCTCTTGGCCCAAGACTATGGGTGATCCCGCCAGACCAGAGCCCAAGAGCCACCACGAGGGCCAGGTTCGCGGGAACGGCCGTGGCGGGGTGGCGATCGGAGCGCACGAGCGGATGGGCTGCCCAAGAGGCTCTTGACATACTGCCCTGCGCAGTATTTAACTGCTCGCGTACTGCACAGGGCAGTAATGGACTTAGGAGCACATTCATGATCACCAACTCGAGGCCCGGCCTCCGCCTGGCCATGACCGACATCGGCGACGGCGGCCCCGCGCTGTTGTTCGTGCCGGGCTGGTGCGGTGACCGAACCGTCTTCGACGGCTTGGCCGCACGGGCAGGCGAGCACCGCCGGGTCATCACCGTGGACCTCCCCGACCATGGCGAGTCCCCCGCCCAGGCGGACGTCTCCACCCAGTCCGTGGTCGAAGCGCTGATCGACGTCATCAGCGCACTTGGCCTCCAGGCCGTGGTGCCGGTCACGCTGTCCCACGCCGGATGGTCAGCCGTGCAGCTGCGCCGCCAGCTGGGCGCCAGCGCCGTCCCCGGCGTCGTGCTTCTGGACTGGATGGTTCTGGGGACGCCGCCCGGTTTCGCCGGTGCCCTGGCCGGGCTGCAGTCACCCGCCTGGGCTGACGTCAGGGCCGGTCTGGCCGGGATGTGGGCTGATGGCCTCGATCTCCCCGAGCTGCGCGACTACGTTGCCTCGATGTGCACCTACGGCCAGCGGCACTGGCAACGAGCGGGCCGTGAGATCGAGGCTGGTTTCGCTGCCGCGCCGGTACCGCTCGACGCGCTCGCGGCACTGCAGCCCTGTCCCGTCCTGCACCTCTACGCTCAGCCAGTCGATGACGGCGTGCTGGCCGCCCAGCAGGATTACTCCGCCACGCACGAATGGTTCTCCGTTGCCCGGCTCGACGCGCGGAGCCACTTTCCGATGTTCGAAGTGCCCACGGACATGGCCACCCGGATCGAGTCTTTCGTGCAGGGGTTGTCGTGACCGCGCCCAGCCGCGCGCGGGTGCTGGTGGTCGTGGCGCACCCCGACGACGAGACCTTCGGCTGCGGCTCCCTGCTTCTGCACGCGGCGGCCACCGGAGCACACACCGTCGTGATCTGCGCGACCCGGGGTGAGGCGGGAGAGGTCAGGGCCGGCGCCGACCTCTCCGGCGGCGTCGGCGCGCTCCGGGAGGCGGAGTTACATGCCGCCGCCCGGGCCCTTGGCGTCGCGGAGGTCGAGTTGCTCGGATTCGAGGACTCGGGCATGGACGGCGAACCCGCCCCGGGCACGCTGTGCGGTGCCGCAGACGATGAGGTGACCAAGGCAGTGCGCTCGGCCATCGAACGACACCATCCCGACGTGGTCGTCACGCTCGATGGCAGCGACGGTCATCGCGATCATCTGCGCCTGCGCACCGTGGTCGAGCGGATCATCGCCGGCTCCTCGGCCGTGCTCTATCTGCACTGCCTGCCGCGGTCCTTGATGCACGACTGGGTTCGCCATCACGCCGGCGATCAGGATGCCGCCGCCTACACGCAGCTGCCCGACATCGGCACCCCCGACGACCAGATCACCACCGTCCTGGACACCCAGGCCCATCTGGGCGCCCGCGAAGCGGCCATCGCTCTGCACCGTTCGCAATCCTCCCCGTTCGACGGCCTGCCCGACGGCCTGCGACGGGCGTTCCTCGGCCATGAACACCTGATCCGGGTCAATCCTGCCTGGGCCGGTGGCTCCATCGAGCACGAGCTGCAGGGTCTGGGCCAGGCCCCGCAGCACTCCCGGCCCTGATCCGGTTCAGCGCCGAGCTCCGAGCGCTCACGCGGCCACCATCCGGCCGCCATCCGGCCGCCATCCGGCCGCCATCCGGCTGGGTAAACATTTCTCCAAATAGGCGACATCCGAGGCTGTGCCCCTTAGGTTCTGTACGTACTGGCGCAGCTGAGTGCCTGGCCAGACTCACCACCAAGGAGATGCGGCAGATGAGGATTGGCTGGAGCAGCCGAGGTCAACGCCTGGCCATGGCACCGATCGTGGCCGCCCTGGTGCTGGCGCCCTTCGTCACCAGCGGACCAGCCAGTGCGGCGGCACCGCGGCGACCGCTCCCGCAGAGCAAGCCGCAGTGGCTGGCCAAGGCGAGGCCGATCAGCCATACCAGCTCCGGTCAGAAGATCAACTTCGGCGTCCTGCTCGGCCTGCGTGACCAGGCCGGCGCCGAAGCCACCCTGCAGCGAATCTCCGACCCGGCCAGCTCCAGTTACGGACATCCGCTCAGCCGGGCCCAGTTCCTGGCCCAGTACGCTCCGCCGAGCTCGGTGACGTCCGCGGTGAGGAGCTGGCTGACGTCGCAGGGCTTTACCGTCCGCGGCACCCTCGGCGGCGCCTACGTGCAGGCCAGCGGCACCGCCGCCCAGATCGAGAAGACCTTCGCGACCTCGATGTCGACGTACACCTTCCAGGGCCAGACGGTGCAGGCCAACACCACCGAGCTGTCCCTGCCCAGCGACGTTCCGGCAGCAGTCGCCGCCGCGATCACCGGCGTCATCGGGGTGGACCAGGGAGCCTCGATCAAGAAGCCCGCCGATACGCTGCCCGGCCCCCCGGCCGGTTCGCGGTACGGCGTCCAGCCCTGCTCGGCCTACTTCGGGCAGAAGATCGCCACCAGCCAGCCAGCCGCGAACGGCCGGAAGCAGCCCTACGCGGTCTGCGGTTATGTGCCCCAGCAGTACCAGTCGGCCTACGGCGAGACCCCGCTGCTGAAGTCCGGCGTCACCGGCAGAGGCGTCACGGTGGCGATCACCGATGCCTACGCCGCGCCGACCATCCTGCAGGACGCGCAGAAGTACAACCGGGTCCATCACCAGCCGCTGCTGGCCCCCGGCCAGTTCCGCCAGATCCGCCCCAGCAGCTTCAATGTGACCGACCCCGAGCTCGCGCAGGGCTGGTACGGGGAAGAGACGCTGGACGTCGAGGCCGTGCACGCCATGGCACCCGGCGCCAAGATCGTTTTCGTTGCGGGCGCCGACCAGGTGAACGGGCTGGACGAGGCCTGGGCCCAGACGATCGACAGCCACGTGGCGGACATCATCACCGACTCCTGGACCTACGGCGACGCGGACACCGACAACCCCGGGCCGGCGCTCGTCAACTTCTTCCGCTACTTCTCGCTTGAGGCGGCGCTGACCGGCCAGTCGGTGCTGTTCTCCAGCGGCGACTCCGGGGACTACACCGCGGGCGGCACCGACCTGGCCGCCAAGATGGTTCCCTTCCCCTCCGACCTGCCGTACATCACCTCCGTCGGCGGGACCAGCGTCGCGATCGGCCGGTCCGGTCACCGGATCGGTGAATGGGGCTGGCAGAACGCGTATTCCGCATTGTCGGACGACGGCACGTCGTGGGAGGACCCGGTGTACAGCTCCGGTGGCGGCGGCGGACCCAGCCAGCTGTTCAGCCAGCCGTTCTACCAGCGGGGCGTGGTGCCCTCCCGGATCGCCAACTACTACGGCTCGCCGGCCCGGGTCACGCCGGACATCTCCGCGCCCGGCGATCCGAACACCGGGTTCCTGGTCGGAGAGACCCAGGAGTTCCCGGACGGGACCTATTGGGATCAGTACCGCATCGGTGGGACCAGCCTCTCCTCACCGCTGACCGCCGGAATGCTGGCCGTGGCTTCGCAATTGGCTGGTAAGCCATTGGGTTTCGTGAATCCATTGCTGTACCGGTTGCCCAAGTCGGCGATCTTCGATGTGGTGGCCCCGGCCACGCCGAAGTATCAGGTGCGCACCGACTACAGCAACTTCGTCGATGCCAGCGAGGGATACCTGTTCCGGTTGCAGCACATCGACGTTCAGACCTCGACCATTCACTCGGTTCCCGGTTATGACGATGAGACCGGCTTGGGCACGCCGAACGGCCCGGCGTTCTTCGCCGCCGCCGCTCGCCGGTCCTGACGCGGAGGATTCAATC
>CALMAR010000495.1 GCA_937859855.1 uncultured Kineosporia sp. | reverse complement strand
TACGGTGTTCACGTCCCGCCGGTGGGGCGGGACCCCGGCGACCGGCTGCCCGGATGTGACCATCGTGTACGGGCCGCCCACCGCGTTCGACACCCACGTCCGGTACCGCCAGTTGGACGTGTCGGAGAAGCCGGACCAGCGGCCGGTGGCCACCCGCGCCAGTTTCAGCCGGTTATCCCGCAGCCCCGGGTAGTAGACGATGGCCTTGTCCGCGCTGACGACCGTGGTGCCGGAGTTGATCGCGAGCCGGTACCCGTCGTTGTCGTCTGGATCCTGATCCTGGATGACGTCGAAGTACTTCGCGGAGCCGCCGCCGGGGAAGAAATGGTCGGTCTGCCAGTCGGCGTAGATCAGCACCTGCGTGTCGTCGTGGGCGTGCGCGGCCGGGCCCATCACGGTCAGGTTCCACACCTGCCCGGACTCGTCGCACTGCCGGCCGAGATCCTCGACCCAGCCGTCGAATAATATTTTTGCGGTCCGCCGGTCGGAGATGACGACGGGCGAGAAGTGGCCGAGCTCGTCGGGCTGGAACCGCAGCGGCCGGGCCAGCGCGAGCCCAGCGTTCATCATCCCGCCCGGGAACGCCTTCCGGTAGGTGATGTCCGAGCATTGCCCGGTAACGCGGACCCGCCGCCGCGACGTCTCGATGCTCACCGAGATCGGGATCATCAGACCACCCACAGGTACCGCGGCCAGTACGACGCGTAGAACGTGGTCGCCTGGATGAGCGGGCCGTCCTTGTCGATGAAGAACACCCGGTTCGCGATGCCGGGCGCCAGATACGGCAGCCCCCCGGGGAATTGGGGGAACCCGACGGTCGCGGACACTGCGGCCGGGGTCGCCGACCGGAGGTAGCAGTCGTCGTTGGGGCCGTCCATCACGAACGTGCTGCCCGACTGCGACGTCCACTGCACTTCGACGAGTTCCTCATCGGCTGGCAGCCACGCGAGGCAGTCGACGTCCAGCGACGCCGACCCGGACACGAGGGTCGCCTGCAACCCGGCCGTGAGCGGCCCGGCGGGCAGCGCCGGCCCGTACCCGTCCTGCTCGCCTTTGAACCCGAACGGCACCTGGAACTCCCCGACCCGCATGTACTGCCACGTCGTGGACTCAGGCACGACGAACGACGGCCCGTAGATCGACGACCCAGCGCCGAGCTGCAGGCGGGCCTGCATCACGGACCCGTTCGCGGCGGACTTCTTCACCCGCGCGTAGGCGGCGTACCGGCCGCGCATGTCCGCGGTCGCTGTCGCGTCGGGGACGACCCCGGAGAGGCGGGTCGCCCACCCTGTGGTGCCGAACGTGCACCGCACCCAGTTGTTCGCCGTCCCGCCCCCACCGGACGCGAGCGAGCTGTAAGCCTGCGTGGTGGTGTTGGTGCCCATCGTCATGCTCTCGGCCTGGTCGGGGGCCGGGAAGTTGGTGACGGTGCCGTGCCGGCGGACACCGATGATGCACGTCGCGCCGGACAGGTCGGTGGAAGTCCGCAGATACAGCGGGGTTTCAACGTCGCCGCCGATGACGCCCGTGTCGAAGTACAACGGGTTCGACCCAGCCGCCGGATCGTTATTCACGGAGATCGCGTTGCCGATGACCGTTTCCAGGCCGAGCGCGAACGGCTTCGCCGGGATCTCCAGCCGCGCGGACGACCGGGCCGCCTGCAGCCGGTCCATCACATGCGCCCAATCCGGAGCCGGCAGCGTCTGGAAAAACACCGGCCCCGGAGCGCCGTTCAGCTGCACCTTCAGGATCGCCTCGTTGCGGAGCAGCCGGCCGAGAGTGCGCACCGCGGACGCGATCGACGACCCGGACGCGGGCAGCACCTGCACACCGAACTTGACGACCCGGTTACCGGCGACCAGGTCAGCGAGATCCTCGCCCTCGGTCATCGCGTTGGAGATCAACTGCCGCCGGAACGGCGGCGGGGACATGTCGATCCCATCGGCCTGCAGCATGAAACTGCCGGTCGGGCTGTTGCAGTCCAGCAGCACTGTGGGGCTGGCGACGATCGAGTCGACGAACTGGACGGTGGCCATCAGCGCCGCCCGGTCCGGGATATCACCGACGCGTACTGGCCGAGCGCCCGGTCCACACGGGTGCCGTCCAGCATGATCGGCCGCGACGAGATCGCCTCAGCGAGCGCCGCCAGGTCGTCAGGGTGCATCCGCATCACAGCCGGACCCGGCACGGGCTGCGCGCTGGACGGAGCCCGGCGCTCGGACACGATCATCGTTTTCGCGTTCGACAGGTCATGCAGACCGGCAAGGGCCTGCTTCCGCAACCGTTCGACCGCGGCGTGCCCGCCCGCGGCCCGGACCTCGGCCGCAGTCCAGATGTGCTCGTTGTTCGACAGCCGCGCATCGATCGAATCCGACGTCTCGGTACCCCGCCCGAACACCGGGCCACCGCCGGCCCTGAGCTGGATACCCGACCTGATCCCGGAGTTGTACGCGGCGGCGCTCTGAACCAGCCGCTCAGCGATCGTGACGTGGACCGTCTGGTCCGGGATCGAATTCAGCTCCCCCTTCAGCTGCCGGATCCGCGACTGCGCCGCTGAAATGTCGGCCCGGAGCTTCGTCTTCTCCGGGTTCGTCAGGTGGGGGTCCGCCAGCCTTCGTTTCATCTCCGCGACCCTCGCCGTGGCCTGGCTTATGTCCGCCTCAACATCGCTCACGGTGCGCGCCGGGATGCTGTGCAGGGACGCGGCGTACAGGTCGGCGCGGGTACTGGCCTGCGTGGTCGCTGCCGCGTTCTCTTTCGTCGCACCCGACGCCGCAGCGACCGCCGCCGTGTACAGGGGGAAGTGGGAGCGGACCTGGTCCTCGGTCTGCCCGAACTTCTTCATCTCCTCAGTGGCGAGCTTGAACGATTTCGCGGCTTCGTCGGCGTGCCCGTCTTTCACGAGATCGGCGAACACCTTGTCCTGGCTGAGTTTCCCGCCGATGCCGGTGCCGACCAGGCCAGCGCCGGATCGCAACCCGATCCCCCCGGCGACTTTCCCGGCAGCCCCGGCGAAGAACCCGCCGACCTTGCCCAGGAAACCGCCGCCAGCGGCTGCCGCCGCCGCAGCGCCAGCACCAGCGCCGCCCGCTGTCGCGGCGGCAGCCTCACCAGCGGCGACAGCTTCTCCCTGCATCGCTTTCGTATTCGCCAGCACCGCAGCCGTATCCGCGACTGTCGCCTCCGTGGCCCCGACCTGAGCGGCGCGGAACCCGCGGACGGCGGTCACGACCTGAGCGACCGCACCGACAGCGGTGAGAGCCTGCGTCCCGAACGCGGCGACCGTCGCGGCACCGTCACCGAGCGGACCGGGCAGGTTCACAGCCTCCGCGACCAGCAGCTGCAGTTTCCGCCGGTAGGACTCGATCTTGGATGCGGCGTTGTCGCCGATGGAGTTGGTCATCTGCTGCGCGGCACCGGCGGTCTTCCCGAACCCGGCGGCGGCCGAGTCGAGGTCGAGACCCGACAGGGCGCCCTGCAGGTCTTCCGCTTTCGTCCCGAAGATGGCCAGTGCCGCCTGGGAACGTTCCGCTGGGTCCCGGATCGCGGAGATCCCGGTGAGGATCTGTTCGAGCGCCGCCCGCGCCGGGGGGCCGCCTTTCACGATGGCGTCCCGCATCTCCTGCGCGTTGACGCCGATCAGCTTGAACCCGGCCGCTGCGGTCCCGTCCGACGCGCGGATCGTGAGCTCTTTCAGAGCGTCGGCGAGGGTGTCGGTGTCCCGGGCGCCAGCCTTCACCCCCTGCTGCAGCAGGCCGAGCGCGTCCTGGCTGGACAGGCCGAGCTGGCGGAACACGGTCGAGTACTCATCGACGGTGTCCAGGAGGTCATCAGCGGAGTTCAGGCCGTTCTGGAACCCCTTCGTGAGGACGTCGAGCGCGGCCTGCGCGTTCGGCGCCAGACCGGTCCGCAGCAGCTGTGTGACAGACCGGGTGGTCTCCTCGACGCTCTTGCCGTAGGTGTCGCTGAACGCCAGGAACTCGGGGGTAAGTTTCTGCAGGCTGGCCAGGGACGTGTCGGCAACCCCCTGCAGGTTCTGCTTCACCGACACCAGGGCGTCGTCCACGTCGTCGATCGAGCCGCCCCAGTTCTGGGCGTAAATCTGACCGGCCGCTTTGCCGTACGCGGCTGAGTCGGTCTTCGTGAGGCCAAGCTGCGCGCGGAGTTTCGCATTGGCCGAACCGAACTCAAGGTTGGTAGCGATACCCGCGGCGAGCGCCGCCCCAGCTGCAGCGCCGCCCGCCGCGTACAGCGCCTTCGTGGTCTCTGACAGTTTCCGGCTGGACTGCTTCACCCCGTCAACGAGGGAGTTACCGGCTTGCACGCCCTGCTTCCGCATCTCCGCGTTAACCCCAGACGCGCCCGATGCGGCGGTCTGGGTGTAGGAGCGGCCGAACTCCCGGCCAGCGGCCTGACCGGCTGCCTGCCCGGCTGCCTTCGCCGGCGCCTCGATGTCCGGTTTCAGTGAGTCGGCTTTGGCGCGGACGTCGATGTACGCGGTGAGCAGAGCGCCAGCCATCTACGTCACCACCCCATGCTCTGACGCCACGCATCGATTCCGGCCTGCTCCTGCTCCTGCGACCAGCCGAGCGGGCGGGCCAGTTCGCCCGCTATCCGGTCCCGGGCGTCGGCGTCCAAGTCCTCCACCAGCGCCGCCCATGCCGCGTCGCAGAAGTCGCGGAGGCTCAGACGTAGGAGCCCACCGCCTGGCCGACTGGCCCCATCCGTCCAGCCTCTTGCCGTTTCTGCATCTCCCTCGGCGTCAGTTCCGTCACTGTCGCCGTGCCGCCAGACCCACTGTCCGTTGAGCCATCCCCACTCGGTGACCGCCCATCCGAGGATCCGGTGGACGGCTTCGTAGGGCGGGCGGCGCGCACCGCGTTCACTTCACCGGCGAGCCGGATCAGGTCGACCTCGGTGACATCCAAGGTGTCGGCCAGGTCCAGCACGGCGTCGACCTGCTCGGCGCCGACCGTGGACTGCAGCAGCTCGTAAACTGCGGCCTGCGCCAGCGTCCGCGCCTCATGCATCAACGCCAAACCGGCCGGATCTTCCGGGTCGCGGTTCAACCGGTCCCGGCCTTGCGCGGACTTTCCGTCGGACTGGACGAGCCGGTAGGAGAACCGCAGCGCCGACCCGGAGCCGCCTCCCAGCGGCACCCGGATGGTCAGCCCATGCCAGGTGACGGTTCCAACATCTGGCACCGCCACCTCGGATGCCGCAGCGGTCTCAGCGATTTCGGCGGTCATCAGCCGACCCGGACGGTGCCGGCGGTGAAGATGTTGAACGGGTCACCGGACGCGGGCTGCTCAGTCAGGAACGACACGGGCAGGCTGGCGAACTCGGGTGCCTTCGCGTTCGACATCACCAGCTCACCGGACTGGAAGTTTTGGTACCAGAAGATCCGGACGGTCGAGTCGTTGGACTCCCAGCCGATCATCCGCCGCACCTCGGCGCCGACCACGGGCGGCCCGTACTTCGAAAGCGTGGTCGGACCGGTGCCAGACACGGTGGTCGTGGTGCCGCCGTTGAGGCCGATCGCGAAACTGGCGAGGGTGGTCTGCGACATGTCGAACGCGACGCCGATTTCCCGGTCGGTCGTCGAGTACAGAAGCGGGTCCAAGTATTCGGCGACGTACACGCCAGCGGCGTTGACCTTCCACCGGAACTGCGACCCAGAACGGGTGGCGCCGACGAGAACCCAGGAAGCGCCCCAAGCGTCGGTGAACTTCGACCCGGCAACGACACCGCCAGCGCCGGAACCCGGGAGGCTGGTCCCGAGGACCGCCGTGTACAGGGTGCCGGGCCCCTGCAGGATGGCACCGACGGGGACGGCTACTGCGGGCATGGGGTCGTGCCTCTCGACATGGCCGCACCGGTTCCCGGGCTACCCAGGAGTGGTGGCGGCGGGTCCGCTACGGACCCTCGACCCCGCCCACATGATGCCACGACGGAACGTCCGTCGTCTGCTGTACGACCGGCTTACAGCACCTTCTGCCACACGAAGGTGGCGTCGACCCGGTAGGCGACGTTCGCGCCGCCCTCCGCCGGGGTCGGCCCGTAGACGGTGTGCACGTACGCGAGGACCGCCTGCGACCCGTCCGGTTTCGTGACCAGGGTGCCCTGCTCGGCGGTCCGGCAGAATCCGGCGAGGCGGCGGGCGGCGCCCTCGCATTCGGCGATCGCGCCCGCGTTCCCCCGGCCGATCGACTTCACCAGGAACGACACCCGCGCCTGATCGCCGAGCCCCTCCATGTCGACGTCGCGGACGTCACCGGTGAGCCCGACAGCGGCGATCGCGCCCCGGCCCGGTGACCTCACGTCGCCGCCGATGTGGAGACCGGTCAGGACACCGCCCGGGCCGACGAGACCGGGCACCGACAGCGCCCACGCCCGCGTGAACCCCTCCGCGTCCACCGTGTAGTCCGGCCGGGTGTACGACGGGACGGTCACTGGTACCTGGCCGCCACATCGAGGACGGCGGGGACGAGGTACGGGTGAGCAGGCCAGTGCGGCGCGCCTGTCGTCTCCTGCTCGTACGCGTACGGCTGGCCCGGGCCTCGGGGGTTCGCCGCCGACGTGACCGCCGGAGACTCGACCCGCCCCGCTGGCATGCCCCCGCCGCCGATGAGGCGCCAGTCGATCTGCGACCGCAGGTACCCGGCCGGGTGACCTTCCGGGGTGTGCGACGGCTCACCCACCGGGGCGCGGCGTTTCGCCTCCTGCGCGATCTCCTGCAGCACCTTCACCGTGAGCGCACCCACGGGGCCAGCTGGGGAGTTGAGGAGGGCGTTGAGGTTCGCCTCATCCCAGACGATCGTTACGTCACCCATCGGTTACCCCTTGGGCGCGGCCTCGACGAGGCCCTCGGCCTTCCACTGGTCGAACAGGGGGTGTGACGCGGGAACCTTCCCACCCTGCGGGATCGCGATCGCCGTGCCGTAGGGGATGTCCACGACGGCGACCCAGCGGTTCCACTCAGCGTCGATCTCCTCCGGAGTCGGCGGGGGAAGAGGCCGGGCGTTCGCCGCCGCGGGCGGCACCACGATCGACCCTTCAGCGACCTGCACAACACCCGGGTCAGCTGGCTTCTCGGTCTTCGTTGTCATGTCGAAACGCTCCACAGTCGTGTGTGTGCGCCCCTTGCGACCCCACGGCCATCATGCCAGCCGTCACAGGAGGGCGTCAGCCCAACGGGGGCCGGCCGGGAACGAGTGAACGGCGAGCGGTGTGATCACCGCGTCCGCGTCAGGTGCCGTGGTGCCGCCGCCGTTGCCCACGTTCACGGCGACCGCAGACACGGTGACCGCTTCAGCGTCGGCGCGTAGCTGCGCCCACACTTGCACGTCGCCGTCGCGTTCTGGCCAGCCGAGCTCCACCCAGTAGGCGGCCCACAGGGCGGCGGCAGCGGACGCGACCGCGTATGCGGGGACCACGATCGGGGTGCCGAGCCGGCCGGTGACCGTGCCGACAGCCCGATCGATCAGCGACTGGACGACGTCCCCGGACGGCTCGGTGAAGTCGTTGAACGTGTTCGCTGGGATGTTGTCGCCCGGGTTCGCCGGGGTGCCGGCCTGCCGGGTCCGGGACGGGATGTGCGCGGCGACCTCCCGCAGCGACGGAGCCCAGGGCGCGGCGAGGCCTTCGGGGAGGGCGTAGACGGCGATCTCGTCGTGCTCGGCGGGACCGGTGGAGTACCAGTCGATCCGCCAGTCCCCGGGCGTCGCGTAGGTGACGGCGATCGTGTAATCCCCGTCTCCGGGGTGCGAGACGGTCACCTCTGCCGCGACACCGCCGGGTGGGGTTACGGTCGCCGTCACCGTCTCCGGGTCGAACGGTTCCCCGGTGACCGGGTCGCGATGATTCCACTCAACGATCCGCGTATCACCCTGGTCGGCGATCATGAGACCTCCACTCTCGTCCTGGTCGATTCCCGTACCCGCACCCGCGTGCTGGACGCCGCTCGCGGCCCGGCCCGGCGCATCGGTTGCGCGGTCTCCGAGCTGGTGGCGCCGCTGAGGAGTTTCCCGGCGCGGGTGCGTACGGGCAGCGCTTCGCTGATGTCGAACACTTGGCCGAGGGTCCGCGCCTTAACCGTCCGCGCCGGGAACGCGGCACCGGTGTCCCCGGCTTGGCCGAGGGTGTGGTCCCGGTAGACGTAGATCGGGTTCGCCGCGTCGCCGCCCTCGGGCTGCCCGATGACGCGGACGGAGATGGCGAGCATCGGCCACGCCGTCTCCGTGGTGTCAGGCTGCCCGGTCAGGGTCCCGCCGGGCGGGTGGGTGACCCGGTTGACGGTCATCACCCGCGCGGATTCGAGGTCGCCGGGCTGGCCGAGGGTCTTCCCCTTCCCGTGGCCAGCCGGCTGCGCCGCCTGCAGCACGGCCGGCTGGCCGATGGTGCGGCGGCGGACCCTCGTGACCGGTTGCGCAGACTCACTGGTGGCGGGCTGCCCCGTGTGGGTGAACGACTTCCGTGGCATCGGCTGCGCGACCTCAGCGTCAGCCGGCTGGCCGATGGCCCGGAGTTTGACCCGGCCGGTGGCGGTGGCGCCGTTCCCGTTCGCGGCCTGCCCCAGCCGGTAAACCCGCCCATGCCCCATCCGCTGCGCCGACTCTGTGTCACCGGCTTGGAGGATGACCTCCCGGGTCCGCTGCCCCATCGGCAGGCTCACCGAAATGTCCCCCGCCTGCCCGATGACCCGGCGGTGCTGGTGGCGGGGCGGCTGCCCCGAGCTGGCGTCGCCGGGCTGGCCGATGCTGCGGCGGTGCTGATGCCGCACCGGCTGCGCCGCCTCAACTTCGGCGGCCTGATGGACCGGGTTGCGGCCCCGGACCATCCGCATCGCTTCGTCGGTGGGGCCGATCGATCCAGCGCCGTTCGGGAACGTCGAACCACCCGGGTACGTGTCCGCGGCCGGGTTGAGCCCGCCGACGCCGTACGGGGCGCCCGGGTAGAGGCCGGGCCCGGGGTACGTGGAGGTCGATGGTGACGCGCCACCCGCGATCTCGGAGGTCGCCGGTGGCCCGGGGATCCCGATAGTGATCCGGTGGGTGCGGCGCAGCGGCAACGCGGACACGACGTCGAACGCGATCCCGGTGGTGCGGCGGGTCCGCGGCATCGCCTGCGCAGCTTCCAGGTCCCCGGCCTGGCCGATGTTGTAGGCGTGGCGGCGGACCATCGGCTGCGCCGTCTCAGCTGATGAAGGTTGCCCGGTGGTCCGCTGCTTGCCGTGCGTGTGGCTGCCCGGGGTGTCCGTTTCGGTGGCTTGCCCGGTGGGGACGAGCCGGCCGTGGCCCATCGGCTGCCCGGATTCTGTGTCAGCCGGCTGCCCGATGGGGTGGATCCGCTGCCGGGTCACCGGCTGCGCCGTCTCAGCTGAGACCGGCTGCGCGGTGGTGCGGGTCTTCCCGTGGCCCATCGGCTGCGCCGTCTGCGCGCCGGCCGCTTGCCCGGTCACGTGTGGGCGGACCCGGGTGGCGGGCTGCGCGGCCTCCGTGGACGCCGGCTGCCCGGTAGCCCTGGTTTTCACCCGGACGTAGGTGAGGGCGGCGTCTGCGCCCGCTGGCTGCCCGGTGGCGCGCTGCCTGACCCGCGTGCTGGTGAGCGCGGAGCCGGTCTCGCCCGGCTGCCCGGTTACCCGGTTCTTGACCCGGCCCATCGGCATCGCCGACTCCGCCGACGACGGCTGCCCGGTGGCCACGACGGTCGCGGCAGCGCCGGGCCACGTGTCGTCGCGGGTCACCAGGTTGTCGAAGTAGGCGGTGATCGTGGAGGACGCGGTGCAGCCGAACCAGATCCGGTCGTGGGTGCCCTGGTTGTACGTCTGCGACCCGGAGTCCTCCAGCGCCGTGGCGGAGTCACCTGAGTAGATCCGGGCCCGCTGCAGCGAATTGGTGTTGTCGACGAGCCACTCAAGCCGGTACCACGCGCCCGTCGACAAGGCCGTGGTCGACGTCCAGACGGCGGTGGACCCGTTCCGCAGGGTGATCGTGCCGTTGGTGTTGAGCCGGATCTGCGCCCGGCTGGTGGTGCTCGCCGCCGCCTGCAGGATCAGCGTGGCCACGCCGACCGAGGACACGTACAGGTAGGCGCGGGCGTACGTGACCGCCCGGGTGGTGTAGGTGGCGGACCCGTAGGCGGTGCCCGAGGTGACGTTGACCAGCATGGACCGGGTGCCGTGCGCGGCCTGCGCGGTGCTGATCGTTGGGGAACCGGTGACGACCCCGAACGCCGTGTTCGACGTGGTGATCGTGGTGCCGTTGGTGCCGGTTTCGAACGCCTCGTTGAGGTCGATAGTCATCCGCTACCGCCTCCTCAGGTGATCGTGAATTCGGACCAGGCCGGCCGGTACCACGTCGGGTTGTTGTAGTAGTCGTAGGTGGCGCGGCCGGTCTGATTCCGCGACCACGCCGCGAGCGCTTTCCCGTCGGTGGTGCGGATCTGGAAGTGGGCGCCCGCGTTGTACGTCTGATCGGCTGCGGTGGGGCTGCCGTAGGGGGCGTTCGCGATCGTCCGGGACACGAAACCCGTTGTAGGGCTAGTGGATTCCCACAGGGTGACGGGTGCGGCGGAGGTGCCGCCGAGTTTCGAGCACAGCCGGTATTTCCCGTTCACGTACGCCGCGCTGAAGCTGCCCTCAGTGCCGGTGGCTTCGGAGATCACCGTCAGCAGGTTCGCTGTCGAGGTGAGGTTCGACGCGCCGGTCGCCCACGACCCGCCCCCGGCAGTCACCCAGAACTGCCACGCTGACGGCGGGGTCGCCATCGCTCCAGCGGGGACGCGGGCGCAATACACCCGGTTCGACTGCCACCCCGCCTGCTGGTAGGTGCCGTAGATGTACGTCCACGACCCGGTCGTGACGACGGCTGCGCCCCACGAGATCGCCGGATCCAGGTCAGCGACCTTCGTCATGAACGCGGGCGGGTCCCCGGCGTCGACCCAGCGCCACATCATCAGCGACCGGCCCAAGTTCGTCCAGGGCAGGTTCGACGGGTTCGGGGTCGGCGGCGGCCCCTGATGGGTCGCGAACATGAACAGCCGGTTGCCTTCAGCGAGCATCGGCCCCGGCCAATACCAGGTGCCGTCGCCCGGTGAGGGGATGAACTCCCCGACCCCAGACACCGTGGCGAGTCCGCCGCCGGGGGTCCACAGCACGGCCGATGAGTTCGGGAAGTAGCGGGCGACGCCACCGGTCACACCCCGGACCACATCCCCCGCGGCCGACGCCGATCCGAGGGGGTGGTCGAGGAAGATGTTCGCCGCGCCCCCGGAGACGGACTTGTCGGTGACGGTGTGAACGTCAGGCGACCGCAGGACCCCGGCGGCGGTTTCCACGGTGACGCGGGCGCCGATCGGGAACGCTGCCGCGTCCGCTGCGGCGGCGGTCACGTAGGTGGCGGTCCCGGCGGCGCCGGTGGTGGTGAGGGTGGCCCCGGTAGGTGTGACCGGGCCGGCGTTGTCCAGGATCGGGGTCAGCCCGAACGCGAACAGGCATGTCGTGCCCCGCGGGTGCATCGCCGGCCAGGCGCCGTCACCGGCGACCCACCCGGAATCACCCAGCGGCGTCTGATCCCACAGCGCCGCCCACTCGGCGGCCGACCCGACAGTGATGATGCCGGTGCCGATCCGGGAGAACCGGACCGGCCGCCACGTCGTGCCCGACCGGAAATACTCCGTCGCCGGCGGGACGATCACCGTCACCGTGTCTGTCGCGGTAGCGCCCGCGCTGTTGGTGGTAGTCAGGGTGAACACGTACGACGTCTGCGTTTTCGACGCCGGGAACACCACGGTCGCGGTGTGCGTGTTCGCGCCCTGGATGGTGATGCCGGCGGGGCCGGTCCACGCGTAAGAGACAGCCCCGACCGACCCGACCGCGGACAGGGTGCACGGCACGTACGGTTCCCACACGAAGTTCAGCCCAGCCGACGCCTGCGATGCGGCGCTGACCCCGCTGACGCGGGCCTTGGTGACCCGGACGGTGACCGATGTCGATGGGGCCCGCCCGCCGACACCGGCGGTCGTGACCCGGATCCGGGCGGCACCGGACGGCGCCTGGCCGGCGACCCGCGCGGTCGTGACCCGCAGCACCGCCCCGCCCGCGACGGGAATCCCGCCGACCCTGGTCTTGGTGACCCGCAGTTTCGCCGTCGTCGCCGGTGCTGTGCCCGCGACAGTGGCCCGGGTGACCCGGACCCGTCCCAATGGGGAGGCACCCGCCACCCGGGCCTTGGTGACCCGGAGAGAAGCCATCGGCTATGAGGCCGTCACGGAGAGCCGGACCACCAGTGTGCCCGCCGACCACTTGCTGCCCGCGACGCCCGCGATGTCAGCGGCGTCGAACCGGAACGCCACATCATCGACCGCTGACGGAGGGGCCATCGCTACACCGGTGGCGACGGTGGTGGTGCCGTCCCGCAGGGTCGGTGTCACCGTCCCGCTGGACGCTGACTGCAGGTACATGCGGGTGTAGAAGAACAGGTCACCGCCGGGGGTGGCGATCGGGGGGAGGGTGAAGTCCAGCACCAGCGATGAGGGACTCGACGACGACTCGATGTACGTGGCGTCGTCGGTGTCGGAGGTGACCACAGTCCCGTTCGCGCCGCCGGTGGGGGTCCAGCCGGTGGTGCCGGTCGCGGACACCGTCAGCTGCGCCGCCAGGGACGCGTCAGGGCCGATCCAGTCGGTGTCCGAGCCGCGGTCGTCGTCGATGTACGCGGTCAGCGTGGTCGACACGGTGGCACCGACCTGCACCTTGGAGATCGCGGTGGTCGCGTACGCGCCGGAGATCACTTCAGTGGCGACCCCGGTGTGCAGGTTCGACCCGGTGTACAGCTTCAGCGTCGCGGTGCCCGCGTTCCCGCTGACCTCGATCCGGCAGTACGAGTTGGCGGTCAGCGTCGTCGATGTGACCGCGATCTGCGCGCCGGCGCTGTTCCGCAGCCGCAGCACGCCAGTGGTCATGAACTGGACCTCGAAGCACAGGGCGTCGGAGGCGTCGAGGAACCGGATGATGCTGGTGGTGGCCGAAGGGTTCCCGGTCGGCTTGTAGTAGATCCGCCGGAAATGCTTCGTGGTGGCCCCGGTGAACGCATGAGACAGGGAGATCGACTGCGCCGCGCACACGCACGCCGCGCACGCGGTCCCGACCAGCGCGTTCGCGGTGTTCGCGGTCGCGGTCGTCGACCCCGAGTTGGTGGTCGTGTAGTTGCTGTTCGACGTGGTGATCGTGGTGCCGTTCGCGATGTCGAACTTCTCCCGGAAACTGCTCACAGCGGTGTCCTTTCAGTGCTTAATACGGCGGGTTGGCCGCGTAGAGGGCAGACCAGGCGGCGATCGATTGGGGGTCGCGGATCAGGTTGTAGGTGGCGCTGTCCCACGCGTCGGTGGCTTGGTTATCCGGGCGGCGCGGCTGGGAGTAGGCGCGGAGGAAATGCTCTTCGGCGAGCCCGTTCGGGACGCTGCTGGTGCCGGTGCCGCCGTCGAAGTAGCAGGCGGCGAGCACGTTGTTCGCGGACGTCGCGCACCACTGCCCGACCGCGGTCAGGTAGGCGGGCCGCTGAGCCAGGTTCGACGCGTTCGGCTCGAACCCGATCTCACCGAACGCGAGAGGAATCCCGGGAAAGTGGGCGTCCCGGTAATCCTTGATCGGGTCGAAGTAGTAGGAGACACCGGCGGCGCCGAGCCGGCTGGCCGTGTAGTTGTTCTGATACGACGCCTCGTTGTAGGGGTCCCAGCCGACGAAATCGAGCTGAGCGAGCAGCGCCGCCGTCGTCACCGATGTGGCCGCGAGCATCGAGTTCACGTCGGCGAACGTGTCTTTGCTGCCCATGCATGGCCCGGCGAGCACGTCCGGGTGCCCGGAGTCGTGGACGGCCTTGCAGAACTGGTAGGTGAGCGCTTTCGCGTCAGCCGCGCTCATCGAGTTGGGGATCTTCGTGCCGACGTCGAACTCGTGCCACGCCGTCAGCAGGCGCTTCATCCCGGTGACCGGGATCGTGTTGCAGAAGCTGATGACGCTGGCGTTCAGCGACCCAGCCGCTAACGCCTGCGGGTCAGGCTTGAAACTGTGCCAGGACCAGCGGTTCTCCCAATCCCCGAGCCGCGGGTTCGCGTCCCCGGTGATCGCCGTCCACGACGACGGGATCCCCCCCGACGTGTACGACCGGTAGATACCCATTGGGCCGCAGTCAGTTTCGTGGGCGGCGTACTCCTGCGATTTCGATGTGCGACCCGACTCGGGGTACATCGACACAGCAGCACCGAACACCGGATGCTTGCCGCCTCCGCCTCCGCCGCCGGGGTCGACAGGCGGGTCCTGGGTGACGGTGATGTCTCGCCGGTCCCGCACCCACAACCCGGTAGAGGTCCGCCGGTACTCCCGGCTGACGTCAGTCGCGCCCATGCGGGGTCACGCCTGGTCCTGCAGGAACCACAGGTCACCGGTGAGTGAATACCCGGTCGTGGTCGGCGGTTCCGATGGGCCGAGCCACGCCACCAGCCGCGCCGCGTCGGTGGTGATGCTGGCGCGGGTCGGGTAGGCGCCGGTCGTGTAGTTGTACCGTGCCCACGCGATCGTCTTCTGCAGTTCGGCGTTCAACGTCGCCGTGGTGACATCGC
>CALMAR010000494.1 GCA_937859855.1 uncultured Kineosporia sp. | reverse complement strand
CCCCAAACCGAAGAACGCCTAAACCCACAATCCGTAGGTTCAGGCGTCCGGGATGTCTTGAGACATCACAGGGTGCGCCCGGAGGGATTCGAACCCCCAACCTTCTGATCCGTAGTCAGATGCTCTATCCGTTAAGCTACGGGCGCTCGCGCTGCGGCCGTTCTGGCCGCTGGACGGCCTCCACCATAGCGGTTCGCCGGTCGGGGCCCCCAATCAATACCTTGTTAGATACCGGCGCAGCAGGGAGGATCTAGCAGCGACACCTGCCGGATACCGGCCCGGTTCGGGGATCCGGCTGGGTAGGCCCGAACACCGGCGCCGGTCTGATCAATGGCGATCCGGTGTCGCGGATCGGCCGCCCGCGCGATCCAGCTCGGCGACCCACCTTGATCCAGACATGCCCTAGGGTGCTCAGCCATGGCGGATGAAACCTACACGGTGGTGCGCTCGGCCACGATCGACGCATCGCCGGAACGGATCTACGGCGAGATCATCGACTTCCATCATTGGCCGGCCTGGTCTCCGTGGGAGGACCTCGATCCACAGATGACCCGCAAGTACTCGGGAGCAGAGGCCGGTCCGGGGGCGGTCTACACCTGGGAAGGCAATCGCAGGGCGGGGAAGGGCCGGATGGAGATCGCCGGCGTCAACGAGCCGTCCAGCGTGAAGATTGACCTGGACTTCGAGAAGCCGTTCAAAGCCCACAATGAAACGGTATTCAGCATCGAGCCGAGCGGGTCAGGAACCCGGGTGGTCTGGAGTCTCACCGGCAAGAAGACCCTGATGACCAAGATCGTGGGCATCTTCAAGGCCATGGACTCACTGGTCGGGCCCGACTTCGAGCGTGGCCTGGCCCGGCTCAAGACCCTGACCGAAACGACCAGTCACTAGTTCTGCATCCGGCGCGCCGCGATGGGCCGCTGCTTCGCGGTGGCGTGGCTGGGCTGGGTGCGTGGTCGTATGGTCGTCGCTGCCTGGAGTCGCCGCAGGCCCCCGCAGCCTTTGGAGAATGCCGGGCGCCGTCAGGCGACGAGTCACACCATGTGGTTGCCACCGTCGACGTTGAGCGTTTGGCCGGTGATGAAGGCGGCATCGTCGGACGCAAGGAAGAAGACGGGCCCCACCAGGTCATCGGCGGTCTCGTCACGCTGAAGTGCTCGCGCCGCTCGTGCTCCAGCGAGGATCCCCGCGGGAAAGCTGTCGCGCACCGCCTTGGTGACGGTCAGGCCGGGGGTGATCACGTTGACGGTGATGCCGTACTGGCCGACTTCCCGGGCCAGCGAGCGTGAGAACGCGAGCACTCCCGCCTTGGCCGCGACGTAGTGCGACTGATTGGGGGTTCCGGCGAACATCGACCCCGAGCCGAAGTTCACGATGCGGCCCCATCCGCGATCCTTCATCAGCGGCACCACGGCCTTGGTCATCAAGAAGGTTCCGGTGAGGTTGACATCGATCACCCGCCGCCACTGGTCCGGCGTCATCTCCTCGAACGAGGTGATCGGGAACCAGCCGGCGCAGTTGATGAGCACGTCGACGTGGCCGGTCTCTTGCCTGGCCACGTCCGCGACGTTCTGACAACTCTCCTCAGAGGAGATGTCGACGGGCACGGTGAGCAACCGGGAGCCGGTGGGACGCCGCTCGCGCCAGCGGTCCAGGGCCTCCAGGCCGACGTCGCAAGCAATGACGGTATCTCCGTTGCGGAGAAACCGATCGACCAGTTCGCTGCCGATGCCGCCGACAGCGCCGGTGATGACGATGACCCGGCCGGTGTTCACTTACAGTCTCCCTGAACATCGAATCGAAATCGCCGACGTCGCTCGCTTCTTGGCGGTCGGCTGCAAGGGGCGGCGGTTCGGCTGCTCTGCGCCATGGTCAGGTATCCAGCAACTGCCCGGCCACATGCTGCGGCATCGGCGCGTGCTGCAAGTAGCTACGGGAGAAACTGCCGCTCCCGTGGGCCAGGCTGCGCAGCGCCTGCACGTAGCTGAGCAGTTCGAAGGCGGGCACCTCGGCCAGGATCCGGGTCCGGCCACCGGAGTCCCCCTCGGTGCCGGTCACCCGGCCGCGCCGGGAGGACAGGTCACCCATCACGGCGCCGACGTACTCGTCGTCCACCACCACGACCAGCCGATCCACCGGCTCCAGCATGGCCACCCCTCCGGCCGCCGCAGCCTCTCGCAGCGCCAGCGCACCAGCGGCCTGGAACGCGGCGTCCGATGAGTCCACGCTGTGCGCCTTGCCGCCGATCAGCGTGACCCGCAGGTCCACTACCGGATATCCGGCCATGATCCCGCGCTCCATCTGGTGGCGCACGCCCTTCTCCACGCTGGCGATGAACTGCCGCGGCACGGCGCCGCCCACCACCCGATCGACGAACTCGAACCCGCTCCCCATCGGCAGTGGCTCGACCTCGATGTCACAGACCGCGTATTGGCCATGTCCGCCGGACTGTTTCACGTGCCGTCCGTGTCCGGTGGCGTTCTTGGCCATGGTCTCGCGCAGGGCGACCCGGACCGGCTCCTGCTCGACCTTGACGCCGTAACGATCGGACAGCCGGTCCAGCACGATGTCACGGTGCAACTCGCCCATCGTCCACAGCACGATCTGATGGGTGTCCTGCATCAGATGCACCCGGACGGCCGGATCCTCGGCGCTGACCCGGGCCAGCGACTGGGAGAGCTTGTCCTCGTCGGCGCTGGACGCCGCGGTCAGCGCGGCCGGGAGCAGCGGTTCCGGCATCTGCCAGGGCTCCGCCAGCGCCGGGCTGGCCAGGTCCGACAAAGTGTCACCGGTGACTGCGCGGACCAGCCGGGCCACGGCCACGATGTCACCGGCCGTCGCCGTGGTCATCGGGATCAGCTTGGCGCCCACCACCCGGGAAATCACGCCAGCCCGCTCGTCCTCGTCGTGATCGGGATAGGCGTGTTCATCGCCGGTGAACCGGGGCAGATGCCCGGACACGTGCACCACGTCATCGGCGGACAATCGGCCCGAGAAGATCCGGACGATGCTGAGCTGACCCACGTACTGATCGCTGGTGGTCTTCACCACTTCGGCCACCAGCTGGCCCTTCGGATCGCACTCGATCTGCTGCCGATCCTTCCCGTCCGGGGCCGTCACCGCTGGCAGCGGGTGTTCGCACGGCGACGGCAATCCGCGCGCGATCACTTCCAGCAGCCCTTCGATTCCGATTCCGGTCAGCGACAGGACGGGCAGCACCGGGTAGAAGGTTCCACGCGCGACCGCTCGCTCCAGGTCGGTGATCAGGACATCCAGGCCGGCCTCCTGACCGCTCAGCCATCGATCGAGCAGGGTGTCGTCCTCGGACTCCTGGATGATCCCCTCGATCAGCTCCGACCGGGCATCGGCGGCGGCGGCGATCTGTTCACCGCTGGCCGTCTCTGGTTCACTGTCCGGCCACCAGATCCGTTGCGACAGGAGCCCTTGCAGACCGATCCGGTCGCCATCGCGCAGCGGCAGATAGAGCGGCTGGATACCGGAACCAAAAGCGGCCCGGGCGGTGGCCAGGGCCTCAGCGAAGTCGCCGCGCTGGTGGTCCAGCCCGGTGATCACCACCGCCCGGGGCATCCCCACCTCGGCGCACTCGTGCCAGAGCAAGCGGGTGGTGGCGTCGATGCCATCCGCCGCCGAGACCACGAACAGGGCCGCGTCCGCCGCTCGCAGCCCGGCCCGGACCTCGCCGACGAAGTCCGGGTGCCCAGGGGTGTCGATCAGGTTGACGGTGACATCGCCGGCGAGCGTGGAGGCCACCGCCAGGCCGACCGAGCGGCCCAGCTTCTTCGCGGCGGGCTCGTAATCGGTTGTGGCGGTGCCCTGTTCGACCCGGCCGAGCCGATTTACCACCCCGGTATGCAGCAGCAGGGCTTCAATCAGCGTGGTCTTGCCTGCGCCCGCATGTCCAATCAGTACGACGTTGCGGATCTGCTCGGGCGCGGGTGACTGGGCGGATGTCTCCTCGAGAATGCTTCTGGTCATATGGGCAGCTCATTTCACTGTGCGGGGCCTCGTCCCGGGGATGGGGGAAGTGGACACGCCTGCCAGCGCGAACACCGCGTCCGCCGCAGCCATCGCGGCCAGCGGCACCCGGGTCGTGCTGATCCGGCGGGAGACCGGGCCGGACATCAGCGATCTGCGAATCGTCATGCTGATCTCCACACCGTTGGGAAGTCAGGTTCAGATCACGGCCACCTTGCCTCGGCCTGACCGGTGATGGCAATGGGCTGGCCGGGACGAATGGGTGGTTATCGGCCTGGCTGGGCGGCGTCATGCTCAGGTCGTGCTGAGGCCGGGCTGAGGCCGTGCTGAGGCCGTGCTGAGGCCGGGCTGGGGCCGTGCTGGGACCGGGCCGACCGGGATGCCGAGTGGCGGGCCGCACCGGCCGGGGTTTGATGGGCGCATGGCTGATCAGATGGACGAGGACGAGAAGAGGGACGTCCGCAAGGACTTCGATGACGCGGTCAACATGAGCCCGGCCCAGCTCGAGAAGTGGCTGAAGACCGGCGAATCCACGTCGGTGGGACAGAAGGACGGGGACTCCGAATCGGTCGGGCACGAGTCCGGGCGGCGGATCATCAAGATCAAGCAGACCAAGGTGGCTGATCTTTCCGAGGCCGACTACGCCCATATGCGCAAGGTCACCGGTTACGTCGCCCGGCACAGCAAGCAACGTCCCAAAGGCGACGTCCGGGACACCCCGTGGCGCTACTCCCTGATGAACTGGGGCCACGATCCGCTGAAATAGAGCGGCCTGGTGCTCTGGTCAGGATGAGATCCGGATCCGGGGCGGTTGGCTTCAGGCATGAGAATTGGTATCGGCCTCCCCACGACCCTGGACATCCCAGGGCCGTTGGTTCCGGCTTGGGCTCGGCAGGCTGAGGCGCGCGGCTTCAGCACGCTGGCCACCATCGACCGGATCGTCTACCCGAACTACGACTCGCTGGTCAGCCTGGGGGCCGCGGCCGGCGCTACCAGCCAGATCCGCCTGATGACCAACATCTTGGTGGCCACGCTGTATCAGCCGGTCTGGCTGGTGAAAGCGACGGCCAGCCTGAACGCGCTCTCCGGCGGCCGCTTCACCCTGGGCGCGGGGGTGGGGGGGGGGGGGCGCGCCGGGGGGCGCCCCGGGCGGGCCGACCCTGAGGGCGCCGACCGGGGTGATGGGCAGCGGCTTCGGCGGCATCTGCGCGCCGATGGCGACCGAGGCGATGCGCAGCGTCCCACCCCAGCTGGCTGGGGCCGCCTCCGGGGTGAACAACACCGTCCGGCAGGTGGGGTCGGTGATCGGCAGTGCCGCGGTCGGTGCGCTGTTGCAGGCACAACTGGCGTCGAGCCTGCGGGACGAGGCGGTGCGCGAGGCCGGTCAGCTGCCGGCCGGCCAGCGCGCCCAGTTCGTGGCCGGTTTCGCCGACGCGGGCAAGGGTGGCCTGCAGGTCGGTGCCGGGCAGTCCGGGGCGGCGCAACACGCCAGCGGTCAGTTGCCCGCGGCCGCTGCGCGGCAGCTGCAGGA
>CALMAR010000493.1 GCA_937859855.1 uncultured Kineosporia sp. | reverse complement strand
GACCAGGCCGAAGGCGTGGGCCGCCGGGCTGGTCTTGACCAGGGCGCCGGATTCGTCCAGCACGACCGAGGCCGAGCGCAGCACGTTCAGCACGTCAGCGGCCCCGTCCGGCAGCGCCGGACGGGCGGCCGGCGGGACGGAGCTTCGGCGAGCGGGCCTGGCCGCGTCGGCTGGGTCATCGGCCTGGCCGCCGCGGTGCACCCACAGATATCCGATCAGAAGACCCAGAACCAGACCGGCCAGCGTCGCAGCCGAGATGGCCACGGCGGCCGAAGTTCCGCTCACCGCAACAGCGTAAGCTCGCCCAGCAGGCATTTCGTCCGTGGTGGCTGGGTTGGACGAAGCCTTCGGGTTGTGTTCACCTGCAAGCAGGCACCAGTTCACGGCGCGCTGCGACCGTGGCTGTGCCAGCAACCCGAGGGAGGCGCTCACCGGATGCGTGAGCAGTTCGCGATCGACCTGCGATCGATCAACGATGAACTGGTCGAGATGACCCGCTTGGTCGGATCGGCGATGAGCCGTGCCACCACATCGCTGCTGGACGCCGATCTGGCCCTGGCCGAGAGCGTGATCACCGCCGACGAGCAGGTCGATGCCCTGCAGGTCGAGCTGGAGGAGCGGGCGCTGGTGCTGATCGCCCGGCAGTCGCCGGTCGCCACCGATCTGCGGGTGCTGGTCACCGCGCTGCGGATGAGCGCCGACCTGGAACGGATGGGGGACCTGGCCCGGCACGTGGCCAAGCTGGCCCGGTTGCGCTACCCGAACTCGGTCATCCCGGCCCAGCTGCGCGGAACCGTGCTGGAGATGGGCCAGGTGGCCGAGCGACTGGTGGTGAAGACCGGCTCGATCATCGCCCAGCGGGATCTGGCGGCCGCGGTCCAGCTGGAATCCGACGACGACGATATGGACCAGCTGCACCGGGGCCTGTTCAGTCAGCTGATGTCACCGGACTGGGACTACGGCGTGGAGACCGCCGTCGACGTCACCCTCTGCGGGCGCTACTACGAGCGCTACGCCGACCACGCCGTGGTGATCGCCCGCCGGGTGGTGTATCTGGTCACCGGCGAGCGAGTGACCTCAGCCAGCTAGTCAGCGCCCCTGATTGGCGACGGCGGCGACCGCGTCGGCGGCGGCGTCCGGGTCCAGATAACGCCCGCCCGCGACGGTGGGCCTGAAGTCGTCGTCCAGTTCGTAGAGCAGCGGAATCCCGGTCGGGATGTTCAGCCCGGCGATGTCGGTGTCGCTGATCGAGTCCAGGTGCTTGACCAGCGCCCGCAGGGAGTTGCCGTGCGCGGCCAGCAGCACCGTCTGCCCAGCGGCCAGATCGGGGATCACCGCTGACTCCCAGTACGGCAGCATCCTGCCCACCACGTCCTTGAGGCACTCGGTCAGCGGCGCACTGATCGAGGGATCGCCCAGGTCGGCGTAGCGCGGGTCACCGGCCTGGGAGTACTCGTCACCCGGGTCGATCGGCGGCGGCGGGACGTCGTAGGAGCGGCGCCAGAGCATGAACTGCTCCTCGCCGAACTCCTCCATGGTCTGCTTCTTGTTCTTGCCCTGCAGCGCGCCGTAGTGCCGTTCGTTCAGCCGCCACGATCGCTTCACCGGGATCCAGTGCCGATCGGCGGTGTCCAGCGCCAGATGCGCGGTCGTGATCGCCCGGCGCAGAAGCGAGGTGTGCACGATGTCCGGCAGTGCCCCCTCGGCGACCAGCAGTTCGCCGCCCCTGATCGCCTCGGCCCGCCCCTGCTCGGACAACGGGACGTCGACCCAGCCGGTGAACAGGTTCTTGGCGTTCCAGTCGCTCTCGCCGTGACGGAGCAGCACGAGGGTGTGAGCCATGGATCCAAGCCTATGGGCTCGCTTCGGTCCGCACCCGGGAGAGGTGTCAGCCGGGCTCGAGCAGGTGCCGGAAGGCGGCCAGATTGCCGGTGGACTCACCGCGATCGGTCCGCCAGGCCCATTCCCGGCGCATGGACGACAGGAAGCCCAGGGCCAGCAGATCGTTGAACGAGCCGTCGGACGCCGACAGCAGCGCCCCGAGCAGGTCGTCCACGGCGTCCACGGTCACTGCGGCCAGCGGAATACGGCCGACCAGGTAGACGTCGCCCAGCCGGTCCAGCGCGAACGCCAGCCCGGGCAGCCGGGAGTTGCGGGTCAGCAGCCAGCGATAGAAACCGGCCTGGTTCTCGTCCGGGTGCCGGATCACGAACGCCGACACGCTCAGTGCCCGTGCGCCGATCAGGATCGACACCCCGGTCCTCAGCTTGGCCTCGCCGGGCAGTTCGACCACGAACTCCCCGGGCCGGGCTCCGGTCGCGGACGGGATCCCGGCGCCGGTGCACCAGTTGAGAACCACCTGCTCGGCCCGGGCGCGAAGATCCGGCCCAGTGCCGGGCGAGTTCCCGGCGGCCTCCAGCGGGTGTTCCATCAGTGGCTCAGGAGGCGGCCATCAGCGGAACCCGGGGACGGGCCACCGAGGCGTACGCACCCAGGATGGCGTCCACGCTGGCATCCCAGCTGTACCGGCTCGCATGCTCCTGGGCGGCCGCTGACAGCACCCGCGGCCGGGGGTGGTCAAGCAACTCACCCAGCGCCCGGGCCCAGGTCAGCGGCTCGTGGCCGTCGCCCAGCCGGCCGGTGACGCCGTCCTGGCCGGCGGAGGGCCGGCCCCCGACCCGGGCCGCGAGCCCCGGCGGTCCGCAGGCCTGCGCCTC
>CALMAR010000492.1 GCA_937859855.1 uncultured Kineosporia sp. | reverse complement strand
GTCTCGAATCGCACGTCGTCGAAGATGTAGAACTCGGCCTCAGGGGCGAAGAAGGCGGTGTCCGCAATACCGGTCGAGGTCAGGTAGGCCTCTGCCTTGGCCGCCACCTGCCGCGGGTCCCGGCTGTACGGCTCATTCGTATAGGGGTCGACGATGCTCATATTGATGTTGAGCGTCTTCTCGGCACGGAACGGATCGACGTAGGCGGTGTCGAGGTCGGGCATCAGCTTCATGTCGGACTCGTTGATGGCCTGGAAGCCGCGGATCGAGGATCCGTCGAACATCTGGCCTTCGGTGAAGAAGTCCTGACCCACGGATTCAGCCGGCACATTGAAGTGCTGCATCACTCCGGGGAGGTCGCAGAACCGGACGTCCACAAACTTGACGTCGTTGTCAGCGATGAACTTCGTTACCTCATCAGCGCTGTTGAACAATCCAACCTCCACGTTCGGGGCATCGTTGGGAGCACAGTCGGGATCGCGGCAAACCCTAGGGCTTCTCCGCACCTGTGAAGGACCCCGTTTGTGACAGGCATGTGACAACCGTGCGGGACATCTTGCCTGCTGGACGGCTTGGGATGAATTCGCCACTCTCATAGGGGCGCAAGCGGTCAGCGTAGTCTGAAATGGTGCCTGATCGACGAGACGTCGCCTCCTGGTTGCCGGGATCAGGCCCGCAGGAACCGCAGCCTGCGGCGTCCAGCGATGCGCCAGCCGGTGCCAGCGACTACGCCGGTAAGGATCTCGACCGGCCCCGGACCGGCCCCGGTTCGCTGCCCGGCCTGGGCCGCCGCTTCGCCAGCCTGATGATCGATTGGGTGCTCTGCCTGATCATCGCCCGGGCCATTTTCGGCTCGTCCGCCATGCATGCGCCGGGTTCGCTATGGACCAGCGTCATCATCGGTGCCGAGAACATTCTGCTGGTCGGCACGGCCGGTGCCACCCTGGGACAGCGCCTGCTCCGGATCCGGGTCGAGACGGTGGACGGCCAGCATCCGGGCCTGCTCCGGGGCGCGATCCGCGGGGTGCTGCTGGCTCTGGCTGTTCCCGCGCTGAGCGTGCTGTGGCAGCGCGATCAGCGCGGATTGCACGAGCTGACCTCGGGCACAGTCGCGGCCCGCTGGTGACGGCTCGCGGCCCGCTCCGATAGCGGCCAGGCGGGGGCCGGCCTCAGCGGCCCTTGGTGGCCTTGCGGTCAGGCCGCATCCGGGTCGGATCCATGCCCTTGGGAATCGGCGCCCGGGCAGCGCCAAGCGCGCGCAGCCGCTTGGACACCTCGGCCACCTCGGTCTTGGTCAGCACCGGCTTCTTCCGCATCAGATGCCGCGACAGCCCGCGAAGGGATATCTGTCCCTCGGCATCCCCGGCGTTGACCACCGTCACCGGGACGTCGGGGAAGATCCGGATCAATCGCTTGCGCTCGCTCTCGGCGATCCGGTTCACCCTGGGCACCGGACCTTCGGTGACCAGCACGACGCCTGGGCGCCCGACGGCCCGGAAGACCAGATCCTGGGTGCGTGGATCGACCGCCACCGGCTGCTCTTCGGCGGTCCAGTCCCGGCGCAACCCCTTCAGCGCGTATCCCACGGCGCCCTTCTGATCGGCGATCCGCAGGAAGGCCGCCCGCTCGGCCCGCCGGCCCAGGATGATGACGAAGGCCAGAACGCCGGCCATCAGCCCCAGAATGCTGAAGTAGATCTCGTGATTGAAGGCCAGCCCGATCAGGTAGCCGGCCACTATGCAGCCGATCAGGGCACCGAACATCCACCAGACCGACGCCGGGTCGGCCTTGCGGGTCATCGTGAAGACGGCGCGGAGTTGAGCGATCCGGCCCTTGGGGACGGCGGCGTCCTGACGGTCTGTGCTGCGGGCCATAGCGCGCAGGATACTTCGCTTCCCCGCCGTCGCGGGAAGGGGCGAGTCGCTGCCCGTGGCTGGGCGTTCTCAGGAGCCGGCCCGCCGGATGGCGTCACGGATCAGGGCCATTCCGGTGTACACCTCATCGAAGCTGGTGCTGAGCGGAGCCAAGCCGATCCGCAGCGCATCCGGGTTGCGATGATCCGGGAGCACGCCACGGCGCCACAGCTCGCCCAGTAATTCGCGAAAACCAGTGCGCTGCAATGTGATGTGGCCGCCGCGCCGTTCCGGGTCGGTGGTGGAAACCATCCGGGTACCCAACGGCTCCAGCCAGGCCTGGGCCAGTTGCGCCGCGAAGGCGGTCAGCTGGACCGACTTCGCCCGGATCGCGCCGATGCCCGCCTCTTCGATCAGCTCGATCCCGGCCAGCAGTGGCACCATCGCCAGGATCGGAGGTGTGCCACTGAGCAGGCTGCGCAGGCCACGAGCCGGCTGATAGCCCTGGGCCATCTCGAACGCGTCGGCCCGGCCCAGCCAGCCGTGGATGGGCTGCTGCAGGCGATCCTGGTGAGAGCGGTTCAGGTAGCCGAAGGCCGGCGCACCGGGTCCGCCGTTCAGGTACTTGTAGCCGCAGCCCACGGCCAGGTCCGCCTGCCACTCGTCCAGCTGCACCTCGGCTGAACCGGCCGAGTGGCTCAGATCCCAGAGCACCAGGGCGCCAGCGGCGTGGGCAGCGTTGGTGATCGGGACGGCGTCGGCCAGCCAGCCCGACCAGTACGCGACGTGGCTGAGCACCAGCAGCGCCGTCCTCGGCGACACCGCGTCCGCGACCTGCTCCGGCGTGATTCCGCCGCCGGGGGCGGGTTCGATCCAGCGCAGGGTGAGGTCGCGCTCGGCGGCGATCCCCTCCAGCACGTAGCGGTCGGTCGGAAAGTCGTCGCGACTGACCACCACTTCGCGGCGCCGCGGATCGGCGGCGGCCGCAGCGTCCACGGCGGCGCGAGCCAGCTTGTAGAGCAGCACGGTGGTGGAATCCCCGATCAGCACCTGACCGGGCGCAGCGCCGAGGGCGGCCCCTCCCAGCCGATCGCCGATCTGCTCGGGCCACTCCAGCCAGCCGTCGGTCCATCCCCGGATCAGCCGCCCGGCCCAGCCCTGCTGGACGAACTCGTCGAGCTGGGCGGCGGTGCGCTTCAGGGGACGGCCAAGCGAGTTGCCGTCGAAGTAGGCCAGCACGTCACTGCCGGCCGGGATCAGAAACTCCTGCCGCCACCGGGCCAGCGGGTCGGCCTGGTCAAGGGCGGCGGCCTGATCAGCGAACGGATCGGTCATGCCCGCTTCCCCGCCGCAGCTGTGGCCAGCGAGCCAGCGAACCGCCTGGGATCACGGTCCAGCCCTCCCGGCACCAGGCATGGGACCAGATCCGGCTGACCGTCCGGCTGGTGCGGCGGCTGCGTCATCGCGCCCAGGACATCATCCACACTCATCCCAGCCTCCTGCAGGGCTCGGATCTCCGCTGGATTGACGCCCACCGGCTGTGGCCCCCGGCTGTTGTTGCCCATGTCCGTGCCATAACGCACCCGCCCGCCGGCGTCCAGGAACCGGCGCAGATTGCTCAGCGCGGTGACCCTGGCCCGGCCGGAGTGGATGGCCAGCGTGCTGATCCACACCATCCGGCTCGCAGCAGCGCGTATCACGCCCGGATCAAGCGGGTGCGTCCACGGGGTGTGCGCCAGCCGGGCCACGCCGGCGTCGAGCGCAAGTTCGGTCATGCCCGGGCCCTCGGCATGGGCCACCACCGGAAGGCCGATGGCGACGATGGCCGTCAGCTGCGGGCGGCTCGGGATCGGCCCCGCCAGCGGGTTCAGGGCCACCTTGAGCAGGCTGGCACCGGCCTGCACCTGCTCGCCAGCGGCGTCGGCGGCGTCCCCGGCCGCCCGGGTCTCGCGCCAGGAACCCCGCGGCGCCCCGCGGCGCTCGCGGGGGTAGCCGCCAGGGACCGGCAGGAACGCCCCGGCGAAGGCGATCCGGGGCAGGCCCGGCTTGGTCCGGAGCGCAGCCAGCTGCGACGGGACGCCGCCGAGATCGTCGACGGCGGAAATACCTCCGGCCAGCAGCGCGGCCGGGTCGATCAGCCCGAGGTGGACGTGGGCGTCGGCCAGGGCAGGCAACCAGGAATCCTGCACTGGAGGCGGCCAGCTCTATCGAATCTGAGCTGCCACCACGGCCGAGGCCTCCTGGCGCGCGGTGGACGCCTGGGCCAGATGAGCCAGCTCGGCTGGGATCGGCTGCCCGCGCCGCATCATGGCCTGGGCCCACAGCCGGCCAGCGCGATAGGACGATCGCACCAGGGGCCCGGCCATCACCCCAGCGAATCCGAGTTGCCCGGCCTCGTCCCGCAGTTCGACGAACTCCTCAGGCTTCACCCAGCGATCCACCGGATGGTGCAACGGCGAGGGCCGCAGGTACTGGGTGATGGTGAGCAGATCGCAGCCAGCCTGGTGCAGGTCCACCAGCGCCTCCGACACCTCGGCCCGGGTCTCGCCCATGCCCAGGATCAGGTTCGATTTGGTCACCTGACCCTGTGAGCGAGCCAGGCTGAGCACGTCCAGCGAACGCTGGTAGGAGAAGGCCGGCCTGATCCGGCGGAAGATCCGGGGCACCGTTTCCAGGTTGTGCGCGAACACCTGCGGCGAGGCGTCGAAGACCTGCTGCAGCAGTTCGGGCCGGCCGGAGAAGTCAGGGGTGAGGATCTCGACACCGGTCTGCGGTGCGGCGGCATGGATGGCCCGGACCGTCTCGGCGTAGAGCCAGGCGCCTTCGTCGTCCAGGTCATCGCGCGCCACGCCGGTGACGGTGGCGTAGCGCAGGCCCATCGAGGCGACGCTCATCGCCACCCGGCGCGGTTCGTCGACGTCCAGCGGGCTCGGGCGGCCGGAATGGATCTGACAGAAGTCGCACCGGCGGCTGCACTGGTCGCCGCCGATCAGAAAAGTGGCCTCGCGGTCCTCCCAGCACTCGAAAATGTTGGGACAAGCCGCTTCCTGGCAGACCGTGTGCAGACCCTCACGCTTGACCAGCCCGCTCAGATCAGTGAATTCAGGGCCCATCCGGGCGGTCGTCCGGATCCAGGACGGTTTGCGCTCGATCGGGGTCTCCGCGTTGCGGGCCTCGACCCGGAGCATTCTCCGGCCTTCCGGGGCGATCGTCACCAGGGCTCCCTTCGAACAGTTCCGTGTTCCAGCCAATAGCCTAAGCGCCGGCCCGGGCGAAGTGATTCCGGCCGGTAATCGAACCGGAATCTCAATCAGGCTGCGTATTCGCCCGGCCGACGTATCCTGAATTGTCGTTCGTCGAAGGTTGTGGCATGGCGTGGCTTGTGTGGATCGCCGTGGCCGCGGTGGTTGCGACGCTGCTCCAGCAACTCTGGGCCGGAGCCGGGCCGCCGTGGCGGTGGCCGTTGCTCATCTGTCGTGCCCTCCGGCGAGGTGGCCGCGCCAAGGTCAGCCGGATCAGTACCCGTTGGGATCGCAAGCGGGGCCGGTCGGCGCCCGATCCGTTCGAAATACTGCAGATGCAGCATCGGCTCGGTGCCCTGGCCCAGGAACTGCAGCGGCTGGAATCGGAAGACGCCGACCGCAAGTACTGGGCTCGGGCGCACCGGATCCACACTCGCAAGGCCGCCTACGACCAGCTGCTGGTCGAGGCCTGCAAGCTGGCAGGGGTGCCGGGCGTGCAGACGGCTCCCGGCACCATCCCGGCCCCGATGGGCCGGCGCAGTGATGAGGAGCGGTTCCGGGACGAGATCGAACTGACCTCCCGCGGCTGGAGCTGGTGAGGAACCGGCGGCCGGCCGGCTGACCCCGTACGGTGAGGTCATGGACCTCAGGATCATGATCGAACCCCAGCAGGGCGCCAGCTACGGACAGCAGCTCGCGGTCGCGCAGGCGGCCGAGGCAGCGGGGTTCGGTGCCTTCTTCCGGTCGGATCATCTGCAGCACATGGACGGCGACGGGCTGCCGGGGCCGACCGAGACCTGGACCACCCTGGCCGCGATCGGCCGTGAGACCAGCACCATCCGGCTCGGCTCGATGGTCACCTCGGCCACATTCCGGCACCCGGGCCTGCTGGCCATCCAGGTCGCTCAGGCCGACGACATGTCCGGCGGCCGAGTGGAGCTGGGCCTGGGAGCGGGCTGGTTCGAGGCCGAGCACCGCTCCTACGGCGTGCCGTTCCCGGGCACCGCCGAGCGTTTCGACCGGCTGACCGAACAGCTCGAGCTGATCACCGGCCTGTGGTCCACTCCGGCCGGCCAGCGATATTCGTTCCAGGGTCAGCACTATCAGCTCACCGATTCCCCGGCTCTGCCGAAGCCGGTGCAGCCGGCGGTTCCGGTGATCATCGGCGGGATCGGGCGCAAGCGCACCCCCGCCCTGGCCGCTCAGTACGCGGCCGAGTTCAACGTGGCGTTCAAGTCGGCGGACGTGATCAGGCAAGCGTTCGGGGACGTCGCGAATGCGTGTGAGGCGATCGACCGCGAGCCCGGCAGCATGATCTATTCGGTGGCGCTGACGGCAGCGATCGGCCGCGACGATGCCGAGGTGGCCCGCCGGGCGGCCGCGATCGGCTGGGACGCCGGTGAGCTGATCGATCAGCAGCTGGCCGGGACCCCCGAGCAGGTGCTCGACCGGCTCGGGCAGTACGCCGACCTAGGGGCCACCCGGGTCTATCTGCAGTTTCTGGACCTGAACGACCTGGACCACATCGAGCTGGCCGCAAAGTTGATGGATCAGCTGGGCTGAAGCTGCGAGCCTGGGGGCCGGCCCAGCTCCGCACGGGCGCGGCGGCGCAGGTGCGTGTGACCCGGCAGGTCCAGCTGGTCCAGGCGCTGCGCCACCGCGGCGGCGGCGTCCTCGACGCTGATCCGGCGTCCCAGCTCCTGGCTCAGGCTGGTCACTCCGGCGTCCGAGATCCCGCACGGCACGATCGAACCGAATGCGGCCAGGTCCGGGTCGCAGTTCAGGGCGAAGCCGTGCATGGTCACGCCCTGGGCGACCCGGATGCCGATCGCCCCCGTCTTGCGCTGCGGCTCGTCGGGGCCGGCTGCCACCCAGACCCCGCTGCGGCCAGGCACCCGTCCGGCTTCCAGCCCGAAGCCCGCGCATACGTCGATCATGAGCTGCTCGATCCGGCGCACATAGGCGACCACATCGACCGGCTTGGCCAGCCGGACGATCGGATAGCCCACCAGCTGGCCGGGGCCGTGCCAGGTGATCTTGCCGCCCCGGTCGACGTCGACCACCTCGGTCCCATCCAGCGGGCGTTCGTGCGGCTCGGTCCGCTTGCCCGCGGTATAGACCGGTGGGTGCTCGAGCAGCAGCACGGTGTCCGGAGCCTTTCCGCTGGCCACTTCGGCATGCACCTGGCGCTGCAGTTCCCAGGCCCGCTGATAGGGCACCGCCTGAGCACCGAAGCCAGGGTGAAGCACGCGCAGAGCAGGCACACGGCCAGATTACGCCGAGCCCGCGACCGGCCCGAGGCTGGCTCAGGCTGGGCTGGGAACCATCCGCAGGCTGGCCAGCACCGCGTCGGCGGTGCGGCGTCCCGATACCAGCGCGCCCTGGATCGACGAGGTGTCCCGGTGATCTCCGGCCACGAACAAGCCGTCCGCCAGCTGAACGGGCTGACGCGGCTGCAGCGGCGGGAGGCTCACGGTCAGCGCATGCGCGATCGCGTCGGTGCGGATCAGCTCCCAGCCGGACACCGATACCCGATGCAGCCGGCCGAGCTGGTCTCGCACCGCCTGCTCGGCATCGGGCCGGTCGCCCAGCACCGTGCTGGCGATCAGGGCGCGGCTGTCCGGGCTGTACCCGCGGGCCGCGTTGCTGATCACCACGCTGTTCACGATCGGCCCGCGGTGATCACCGTCCACGTGCAGCGCGGACGATCTGGTCGGTGGTTCCGCAGCCACATGCCAGAAGGTGGTCAGCGGGCGCATGCCGGTTCCGGCCAGGCCGAGCAGATCAGCCGCGCTGAGCGGATCGGTGGCCACTACCAC
>CALMAR010000491.1 GCA_937859855.1 uncultured Kineosporia sp. | reverse complement strand
TCTGGGCGCTGGCACGCCATCGGTCGGCCGCCGGCGCCACATCGGCGTGGCGGATGTCGCTGGCCGAGGTCGGGATGGTCCACGGGACGGTGCCGTTCCTGTGGCTGACCCTGATGCCGGGCTCCGGTGCCGGGATCGTCCCTGGCCGGGTGAGCCTGGTACCGCTGCGAGACCTGACCACGATGGGGCTTCTCGGAATCGTCGGCAACCTGCTGGTCTTCGCGGCCGGGGGGTTCTTCGTCCCGATGCGCTTCGCGCAGCTGGCGTCCCTGCCGCGGATCCTGACACTGGCGGCGGGGTGCTCCGTCCTGGTCGAAACCGCGCAGTACGTGCTGCAGCTGGACCGTGTGTCCTCCGTTGACGACGTGCTGCTCAACACCGCCGGCGCCCTGCTGGCCGCGATGACCTCCCGGCCCTGGTGGCGCACCTCGCCGAAGGCCGCGGCCGCCAGCGGACTCGACCGAGAAGGTCGGCGGACAGGTCCCCGGGCCTGACAGCGGGGTCCAGGGCGTTGAGGAGCTGGGCACGGTCTCGTGCCACCGAAGAGCAGGCGGCCGGTGGAGACGCCGCCGGGACGGCGCATACTTCATCCCGTGACCGACGAAGACCTGCTCGCACGGATCAAGGCTCTGGTGGACGAGGAACACTCGTTGTCGACGGACGACGAGTCGCCGTCCGAGCGCGCGACCCGGCGCCGCGAGATCGAAATCCAGCTGGACCGGTGCTGGGACCTGCTGCGGCGACGACAGGCCCGGCGCGAGTTCGGCGGGAACGCATCGACGGTTGAGGCAAGCCCGGACTCTCAGGTCGAGGACTACCTGCAGTAGGACCTTCGAGCTGTCCGTCCTCCAGCCACCGAGCGAACCATCAACCACCCGGCCCGCCCTGATGGCGTACGCCGCCAGCATCCCCGCAGGTCTCAGGGTGTGCGCGTGCCGTACACGCGGCGGGCGCGGCGGGCATAGAGCCTAGGGGCGATCTTGGGCAGCAGCCAGCGGGGCACGGCCGGTGCGCTGTGCAGCATGGCGGCCAACACCTCGGGGTCTCCCTCGTAGGTGAACATCCCGAACGCCAGCGCGAGCGCCGGCTTCGGCATCGCCGCCACAGCGGCCTCACCGACGGCGCTCCACTCCGCTTCGGTCAGGAGGCCGGCGGCCAGCGGTAGCACCGCCTGTTCCTCGAAGTCGAGGTGTTCGACGAGCAGAGCATGCAGAAGGGACAGCTCCGCGGCGAGGACGTCGCGGGCCACGCCCTCGGGTGACGCCAGCCAGGCCGAACGTGCCGCGGCCAGTCTGTCGAGGGAGGCATCGATGCCGGCATGCTGGGCTTCGACCGCATCGAGGACGGCCAGGCTGACGGTCGGGACCCGCTCGCGCAGCTTCGGCCACAACAGCTCGTCCTCGCCCTCGTGGTGATGGTGGAGCAGGTCGCAGACGAAGCCGACGTGACCGTCGACCACTGCGGCCTGCCTGATGTCACCGGCCGCGACCCGGCTGACGGCGAGGGGAGCCAGCCGCAGCTCGCGCAGCATCGCGGTGTGCACGACGATCATGTCCCGGACGTCGACTAACGGGGTTTCGCGTTCGCTCTGTGTGCTCATGTGTCCAGCCTGGGTCACCTGCGCTGATCAGAGGTATCCCAGATTTGTGGGGACTTCGGCCGCGGCGCGCGCGCGGGCGAAGCGTCGCTCATCATGGAGCGGTGACTACCGTGAACCGAGCCTCGCTGAACGACGTCCTGCAGGCGAGTTTGATGCGGAGCAGCAGGGTCGAGGCGGTGGCCGAAGCGGTGTTCGCCACGATTCAGGCATTTGTCCCCTTCGGTTTCGCCTGCCTGGCCACCACCGACCCGCTCACCGGAGTGATCACCTGGCCCTACAAGTCGCATCCGCTGGGTATCGGCGACGAGGAGTTCACGGCGACCGAGTACGGCGAGCCCGACGTCAACCAGTTCGCCGACATCGCGCAGCGCCCGACGCCGATCGGGGTGCTCAGCATCGACACCGGCGGTCACCCGGAACGGTGCCGCCGCTTCCGGGACTTCCTGTCGCCCCAGTTCGGGTTCACCGACGAGCTGCGGCTCGTCGTCCGGACCCGGCAGCTGACCTGGGCCGCCCTGGCGCTCTACCGCGGGTCGGGAGACGAACCGTTCTCCGCCCGGGACGCCGAGCAGCTCGCCGGCGCCACCCCCGCCATGTCCGACGCCATCCGCCGCACGCTGTTCACCGACGAAGCAGTCGCCTACGACGCCGTCCCCGAACCCGCCGTCATCGTTGTCGACCGCAACGGCCGCCCGCGCCAGATGACCCGGGCCGCCCGGGAACGGATCACGGACCTCGGTGGGTGGGACAACGGCTCCCTGCCGGCCAGCCTCCTCGCCATCTCGGCCAAAGCGCGCGCCACGTCCGGCGTCCTGGTCTCCCGCACCCGGCTTCCCTCGGGGCAGTGGCTCACCCTGCGCGCCTCGGTCCTCGAAGAACCGGACGGCGACACGCCAGGAACACCTGATGGCCGCAGCGTCGTGGTGACGGTCGACCTGGCACGGCCTGCGGAACTGACCGGTCTCACTCTGACCGGGCGCGGGCTCACTGCCCGCGAACAGGACATCGTCAATCTCGTGGTCAAGGGAGCCTCCACGAAGGCGATCGCCAGTTCGCTGCACCTGTCCCCGCACACAGTCCAGGACCACCTCAAGGCCATCTTCGCCAAGCTGGGCGTCAACAGCCGGCGCCAGTTGATAGGCCAGCTCTACAGCTGATCAGCGGGACGAGGGAGCGCACTGCAGGGTCGGCGCAACGCCTGCGTGCCGTGCGGTATGCCCGAGTCGATCGAGTTCCGCACGCTCGTCGTCCGAAGAGAGAGCGGCACCCTGCCGCTCAGCTTCGCGTCCATCTCTGGCTGGCCGCGCCGTCACAGGTCTCGAGCACCAGCTTGGTGCCGCTGGTGGTGCCCTGCGAGACGGTGTCGAGGCACTTGCCTGATCCGGCACCGACGATCATGCCGTTGGTGTTGACGGTCCACTGCTGGTTGGTGTGGCCGTGGCAGGGCCAGATGATGATCGGTGTGCCGTCTGCCGTCTTGGCACCGAAGGCGTCGAGGCACATGTTGCCGTAGACCTTCAAAGCCGCGCCGGAGGCGACCCAGGTCTGGTTGCTGCCACCGTTGCAGTCCCAAAGCCACACGTCGGTGGCCGCGGTGTGGGTGCCGCCGGGCACGTCGACGCACCTGCCGGTCGTCGAGGTTTTGATCAGGTTCCCGGTGCTGACGGGTGGCGCCGGAGTGGCGCTCGGGGTCGACGTCGGTGTGACCGGGCCAGGCGTCGGGGGTGTGCCGCCGGAGGTCCCGCTGAGGGTGAACTTCTGTGCGGCGCTGTCGTCGGCGGCTGCCTGGGAAAGCTGGCCGGCCGCAGCGGTGGTGGCTGACGTCAGAGCCAGCTTGCTGTTGCGGTTGTAGAACGAGTAGCTGCCGTCCGCGTTCTTCACCGGCTTCCAGAGGTCACCACCCGGCACCAGGGACCCGGCCGGGTGCTGTGCGATCGCCGCCCCGACCTTGCCCGAAGCAGCCGTGACATTCAGTACCTGGCCGCTGTGCACATCCTTGATCCAGTAGTAGCCGTTGCTGGCGGGCGTGAGCGTCCAGGCAGCGCTGGTACCAGCGGCGCTCTGCACGATCGAGGCGTCGACGGCGGTCGAATCGCCGGTCACGCTCACGTACTGCTTGCTGGCGACGTTCTGCAGCGCGTAGTTACCGGAGAACGGCGACGTCGCCAGGTCCGGCAACGACTGGAACAGCCCGGGCATGCTGTTCATCATGAACGAGTCCGGGCTGGCGAAGTCGGTCGGATTCTTCCAGTCGTTCCACGTGAGATTCAGGCTGTTGCGCTCGCTCCACGCCTGAGCAGCGTTGGACCGCATGTACGCGTCGTACTTCGCACACGTGCCCGCGTCGGTGCAGTAGTCGCTCAGCCCCTTGAAGTACCAGTACTGCAGCGAAGTCTGGAGCGTGCCGTTGTTGGCGATGATCGGTGAGGTACTCATCTCGCGATCCGCCGTCTTCGTGGCGTCGTCCAGGTACGTTTGGTTCCCGGTGGCCCGGTACAGGGCATCAGCCATCGCCAGGAACGATCCCTGGTCGTACGCGTTGGCCGACTTCTGCACGGATGAGGCGCCGCCCAACCCGTTCGGCCACACCACGCACCCGTGGACCTGACCGCTCGAGGGGTCGACCAGCGTCTTCTTCACCCAGCTGTAGATCTGCTCGGCCCTGTCCAGGTACGTCCGGTCGCCGGTGATCTGGGAGAGCCACACCCCCGTGAGCGCGATCGGGTCGTTGCTCAGGGCACACTTGCCGCGCTTGTCCTTGGTGTTCTGGTCCTCCCAGATCCCGCCACCGGCGTCCGAGGTCCATCCCCGGGCCCACGTCTTGTTCCACTGGTCGGATGCCACGTCGACCAAGGACTGATCACCCGAGGTGGCATATCCCCGGAGGGTCGTGATCAGCCCCCACCCGATGTCGTCGTTCCAGGTGTCCCACGACGTCCAGGTCTTGCCGTTCAGCTTGA
>CALMAR010000490.1 GCA_937859855.1 uncultured Kineosporia sp. | reverse complement strand
GCGACACCCCGCCCGGACACGCACCCGGACGTCCTGCTGCTCGCCGAGCTCGCCGAGGAACTGCGCCGGGCCCTCGAGGGCACGCCGACGTGTCTGGTGCGGCTCCCGCTCGGCTGGGACGGCGACGCCTGGCCCTTCGCGCATCCCCTCGACTACCTGGGCTACGACGGCGGCGGCGGGATCGGCTCCGGACCGGGCATGCTGGTCGGCGCGGCACTGGCCCTGCGTGGTACCGATCGCATGCCGGTGGCCGTTCTCGGTGACGGCGACTACCTGATGGGCGTGCAGGCCCTCTGGACGGCGGCGGCCGAAGGAATCCCGCTGCTCGCCGTCGTGTCGAACAACCGGAGCTACTTCAACGACGAGGTGCACCAGGAGAAGGTGGCCGGCATCCGCGGCCGGGACGTGGCCCGCAAGTGGGTCGGGCAGCGCATCGACGAGCCGGCTCCCGACCTGGCGGCCCTGGCCCGTGCGCAGGGCCTGGAGGGCATCGGGCCGGTCACCACCCGAGCCGGGTTGATCGACGCGCTCAAGCAGGGCCTCGACCTGGTGCGTGACGGCCGCCCGGTGGTGATCGACGCGGTGGTGCAGACCGGCTACAGCCGGGCCATGACCGCGGGGCTCACCCGCGATCACTGAGCGGTCCGCCGGCCCCGGCCCCCGGACGGCCTGCCTCGTGACCGGACAGCGACCGGACAGCGACCGGTCCACCGGCCCGCCACCGAACAGCGACCGGACGACAGGCCTCAGGTGGTGACGAGCCCGGAAAGCCAGCCGCGCAACGCGGAGGCCACCTCGGAGGCCGGCGCACCGGGCTGTGAAGTATCGGCCGCCCAGGCCAGGTATCCGTCGGGTCGCACGATCGCGGCGCCCAGCTCGCCCCAGGCGTCGGTGCGTCCGGTGACGGTGGCCGCGGTGGCCGTGACGTCGTCCGCGGCCGCGCCCAGGTGCTCGCGCAGGCGGTCGCCCGACATGCCCAGGACCGTGGTGAGCCCCCGGTGCAGCAGCTCGAAAACCCCTGTGCCGTCGTCCAGGTGAAGGTTGGGCACCCGGGACCCGACCAGCGGATGATCACCTGGCCCGGCCGGGTATCGCACGTCGACACCGGAGGCGAAGGTGCCCAGGGTCGTGTTCAGCCGGGGATTGTCGGCCAGCGCGGTGTTCATCATCGCCCGCAGGGCCATGCCCTCGGCGCCGGAAACGCCCACCAGGGCGGTCTGGGCCAGCGTGTCACTGATCACGAGCTGGCCGATCGGCGAGCGCTCGGCGTGGTAGCTGTCCAGCAGCGACGGCGGCGCCGCCCTGCGCACCACCATCCCCAGCTTCCAACCGAGGTTCATCGCGTCCTGGATGCCGAGGTTCATGCCCTGGCCGCCCATCGGGAAGTGCACGTGGGCGGCGTCGCCGGCCAGCATCACCCGGCCGCGCCGGTACTCGTCGGCCTGGAACGTGGCCGAGCCCAGCCGCGTCACCCATACCGGATCGTGCATGCCGTAGTCGGAACCCGTGATGCGCAGGATGCTCTGGCGGAGCTCCTCCAGGGTCGCCGGGGTGTCCCGGGCCACGGGCGCGGCATCCGGTTCGATGCCGATCAGCCGGTAGCGCTCGGCGGTGATCCGGACGGCGTAGAAGGAGCCGGTCCCGGTCTGCATCGAGACAGCCGCGCCGACGGTCGGATCCGTGAGCCGCACGTCGCCGAGCAGGCAGCCGACGGTGCCCTCGGACCCGGTGTAGCCGATGCCGGCCTGGGTGCGCACCGTGCTGCGCCGGCCGTCGCAGCCGACGAGGTAGCGGCCGGAATAGGTGGTCCGACGGCCGGATGCCCCCTCGACGGCCCGAACGGTCACGCCGTCCGGGGTCTCGGTGAAGGCCACGGCCTCCTCACCCCGCCTGATCGGCACGCCGAGCCCGCGGGCGTACTCCTCGATGAACTCTTCGGTGCGCTTCTGTGGAATGGCCAGCGTGAAGGGGTAGTCGGAGTCGAGCCCGCGCAGGTCCAGGCGGGTGGAGAGCATGGCGTAGTGCGTCGTCGGGATGGTGATGCCCTCGGCCAGCCACGGGCCGACGACGCCGCGCAGGGCGAAGGTCTCCAGTGTGCGGGCGTGGACCGTGAGGGCTCGGGAGTGTTCGGAGCGGTTGGGCCGCTTGTCGAGCACCATCACGGAGGCACCGGCCAGGCTGAGCTCGGCGGCGAGCCACAGGCCCACCGGCCCGGCGCCCACCACGACGACGTCGACATCGACGTCGTTGCTGATGCTCATGCCAGGCCCCTCGTCATCCCGATCAGGACGTGTCCGTTCCCGGCGTGGTCCGCGATCCCGTCCTCGTCATGGCAGGGCCAGCTCGAGCACGTCGAGCCCCCGGTTGGCGTCGACGACGGCCAGGAGCCCGTCGGTGGAGACGAAGACGTCGTTGGTGGAGGCGGTCAACGCCCGAGCGGGCCGCGGATCCACGAGCGTGGCCGGTGGATCCCCCCGGAACCGGGCGACCTCGTCTGCCCGGCCGTCGGTGCCGACGCGGTAGACACGAAGCCCCGACGCCTGGTGGGCGCTGAACACCAGGCGCCCGTCCATCCAGGCGCCTGGCCGGTACTCGTAGAGGTTGTGCGGGCCGAAGCGCGCTCCGGGAACGGGCGTCACGTCGGGGGCGGGCAGCTGACCGATGCGCCGCAACGCTGCGGGGTCGCTCATGTCGATCAGGGCCACGGCGCGCCGCTGCGGCTGGCCGGCGTCCTCGATGCCTTCCTCGGCGACCGCCACCAGGTCGGTGCCCGGCAGGCGGACAGCCGAGTGGGCCGCGCAGCCGTCGCCATAGGGACCGTCCCAGACCAGGCAGGACGGTGCGGCCAACAAGCCGTCGGCACCCAACGGGTGAATCGTTATCCCGCCGTCCCGCCAGGCGCCGTAGGCGTAGCCGGCGCCCACGGTGGCGTGGTGCAGCGAGACCCTGCGGTCCGAGCTCCAGGAGCGCTCCGGCTCCTCGCCCGGGCCCAGGCCGGGTAGCCAGTAGCGCTGCACCTCAACCGGCTTGTCCGGGCGTGAGACGTCCAACACCAGCAGGAGGGCCTCGTCGAAGCCCGGCGGGAAGGCCGAGGCGTAGGCGAGGTCGGAGCCGTCGAACCACAGGCGGTGCACACCCGCGCCTCCGACGTCGGCAAAGCCGATCTGTTGCGGCTGGCCCGGTTTCGCTACGTCGAATATCCCTACCCCGGCGGCGAAGTGCCAGTCGGTCGAGAACAGGGTGCGACCGGGGTCGAACCCGTCGGGGACCGACCACATGTCCGGGCCGTTGGCCACCATCAGCAGGTCGCCCTGCACCTGCAGGTGCACCGACCAGGACCCCGGTGGTGCGGGGATGAAGCTCAGCACCCGCGGGGAACGGGGATCGGCCAGATCGACCTCGGTGACCCCGTTGGAGAACAGGTGGGAGACGAAGACGCGCGAGCCCGTGCCGACCACCTGCAGGCCGTCAGGTCGCCCGGCCAGGGCGGTGGAACCGAGATGGCGCAGGCCGGAAATCTCCATACCGCCTCCACATCGTCGACCCCTGGCTACAATCAGAGACTACATCTGTTCTGCAGAAGGGGCATGCCAATGCCAGAACTGAACGTGCGGTCGCTGCTGAGCGGCGAGGTCCCCGCGGCTTTCCTGCTGCTGCACATGCAGAACCAGGTCGTCGCCCCGGAAGGACTGATCGGCGCGCGAGGCCTGGCCGAGGCGGTTGCCGAACGTGACGTCCTGGCAGCGGCACGCGAGGCCGGTGAGGCAGCTCGCGCCGCGTCGGTACCCGTGCTGCACGTCGTCTTCGAGGCCCGGGCCGGGTCGTGCACCTCGGCCGCGCGGGGCCTTCGCGCCGGAGCCCGGGACGGCTTCGTGGCCGGCTCCTGGGGCACGCGGGTCGCCGCCGGGCTCAGCGGTCCGGACGACGATGTGCTGACGCACGACACGATGAGCGCCTTCGCCGGCACCAACCTCGGTTCGATCCTGCAGACCCACGGCGTGGGCCGGGTCGTGCTGGGTGGCGTCAGCACGCATCTGGTCGTCAGCGCCACCGCTTTCGCCGCGGCCGACGAGGGGTTCGAGGTCGCGGTGCTCGCCGATGCGTGCGCGGCCCCGACCGCGGCGTTGCACGAAGGAGCGCTCACCCAGCTGGCGGCGATCGGTGACGTCGTCACCCTGTGACCGCTCGGCAGCGCGTGATCCCGGACTACGGCAGGAAGCGCTCGTCGTAGACGTCCTCGAGCCGGACCCGGTCCTGCGCATCCAGCGTGCCGGCCCGGCGCATCGTCTCCAACGTCTTCGCCATCGCCTCCGGATCCACTCGCAGATCGGTCGGGATCGGCCGGACCCGGACGAAGTCGGCCCAGCCCCGCCGGGCCGAATCCTGGCTCACGTGCATGTACCGGACGACCAGATCGACCATCAGGTCGGTGTTCGCGGGGTCGTAGAGACCGGTCACGGCAGCGCTCAGAGCGGTCATCACGCGGCCGGCGGTCTGCGCCGCCGACGGATCCCGCAGCCAGTCGCGACGGGTGTTCACGGTGACGAACTGGTAGCGGGGCACGACGTCCGCGACGTCTCCGAGAATGGTCAGGCCCTTGGTCGCGGCGTCGTAGGTGGCAGGAACGTTGAGGATGCCGGCCGCGATCCGGCCCTCCAGCAGCGCCTCGAATCGTACGGATCCGACACCGATGGGTTCGATCCGCACGCCGGCAGTATCGACTCCGGCGGCGCTCAGCATCTCCAGCATCAGCAAGGCCGTGCCTTCGGTGGCGGACGACGCCCCGAGGGTGGCGCCTGCCAGCTGGCTCAACGACGTGATGCCGGGCGCACCCATCAGGCTGAGCAGCAGGGTCGAGGTGGTGCCCCCGATCATCACGAGCTCGCTATCGGGGCCGGCCTGGCTGAGGATGCCCTCCGGGGCCCCCAGCACGATGTCGAGCTCACCCGAGCGCAGCCGGTCGACCGCCCCCTGCACGCTGTACGTGCGCGTCACCGACACATCCAGGCCGTGGGCCTCGAACAGTCCGGTGACCTCGGCGTACCAGAAGGCGCTGAAGTCCATGATGTCGGCGATCACCCCCAGCCGGACGGGGGTGGGCGGCGGCTGATCGGTCACGACAGGCCGCGCTGCCCGAGCGGGGGAAGGCCGCGCTTCAGGTACTCCCAGACGCTCAGCACGGCGTCACCGCCGTAGATGTGTTCGCGCTTGGAGCGCGACTCCTCCTCGTCCGACCAGGTCGGCCAGCCCGGGAAGCCGTTGGTCAACATCTGCTGCTGGCAGGCCATCTCGAGCAGGACGGCGGCCACGGTCGCTTCCCGGACGTCGCTGCCGACCGTGACGATGCCGTGGTTGACCAGGAAGATCGCCCGAGCCGAGCCGAGCTGGGCCGCCACCGCCTTGCCCAGTTCGGGGGTGAGGATCAGGTCGGCGGTGTCCGTGAACCGCGGGACGCCGTGCGGGCTGAAGTAGTTCGCCGCATGGCTGACCGGCAGGAGCGTCACGCCGGAGGCAGCCAGGGCGACCGAGTGCGGGCTGTGCACGTGCACCACGCCGCCGACGTCGGGCCTGGCGGCCATCACCTCGGTGTGGATGGGGTACTCCCGGTGCCGTACCCCCTCGCCCTCGAGGACGGCACCCTCGGGGCTGACCAGGTGAACGCGGTCTGCTCCGATCTCTTCGAGCCCCCAGCCCGCGGACTTGAGCCAGATGCCGCGGCCCTGCTCGTCGCGTGCCGACGCGTGCCCCCACACCAGGTCGCTGTGACCACTGCTGGCGAGGACACGGCAAGCGGTTGCCACCAGTTCCCGTTCGTCCTCAGACATGCAAGGCCCCTTCCGCCGCGTCACCGGCGCGCACCAGAGTGCGCCGTGTGTGAACTTGTGACCTAGTCACCGTACAGCAGAGTTACTTTCTTCGTAACAGAGTGCCGTCGACATCTTCGCGCGGCTGGCCGGGAACGAATCCGCGCCCGCCGGACGAGACTTCCGGCGAACACAGAATAGGCCAGACGCGGGCAGTTCTCCCGCGTCAGGGCAGGCTCGACATGGACCCGTCGCCGCCGCCCGGGCCGGGCAACGGATGCTGTGACGGCACGGTAGACGATGGGAAGTCGGCGTTCGGGATGGCACAGCATGGAGCCAGCCGGAACCGGCCAAGGCCGTCCTGACACATCGCCGTCGTCGAAATCCGGGTGGATCGACGAACGCCATGAAGGGAAATCAGATGTCAATGGAATCTCTGGAAGCAAAGCTCAGGAGAATCCGCGACCCGGTCCAGATGCTTCGCAACTCAGCCACGAAGCGTCTCAGGTTCGATTATCCGGACGCCTGCACGAACTGGCAGGACGAGCAGGCGGGCTGGTCCTAGACCGCCACCCTCTTCGACCAGTCGCACCACATGACCGACGTGTACATCGAGGGCCCCGACGTCGACCGGCTTCTGGCAGACACCGGTACGAACAGCTTCGCCACCTGGGCACCGAACAAGGCCAAGCACTTCATCGCGTGCACCGAAGAAGGCAGGAAGATTGGAACCGCGGTGCTTTTCGGCCTCGAGCCCGATCGTGTCGACATCGTGGGACCGACCGCCGCCGCGAACTGGGTGACATACCAGGCCGAAGTAGCGGCTATGACGTCGAAATCACCCGGGACGAACGCACGGCGGATCAGCCCGCCGGCGGACGTCGCCAGACCTTCCGGTTCGAGATCGAGGGCCCCAATGTCCGGGAATCATTGCCAGGGCCAACGGCGCACCACTGTAGGACGTAAAGTTCTTCGCGATGACACGCTTC
>CALMAR010000489.1:13702-17502 GCA_937859855.1 uncultured Kineosporia sp. | reverse complement strand
GGCCAGCACCATCGTGACCAATCCGCCGTGGAACCTGGCCGCCCAGGCGACGGGCCGGCTGGCCGGATCGCTCGATCCGTTCTGGCGCCGGATACCCGAGCTGCTCGAGCCGGGCGGCCGGCTGGTGGCGCTGACCGACGCTTCGCTCGCGGTCCCAGACACCTTGCGGCAGATGGGTTTCGAGATCGGCCTGGCCAGCGGGCTGCGGCTCGCGGGCCGGATCTGCCAGCTGATCCTGGCCGCCCCGCCGGGATCCGCCCGGCCCGAGCTGCCCGCCGAGCTGGAGAGCTGGCGCAGGGCGGCTCTGCAGGCCGGCGTCTCCACCGAGTCCGGCTTCTGACTGGTGCGTGCGCTCCGGGCTGGCTGATCTGTCAGGAGCGGATACCCGGGCCGGGTCTGCGGCGGCGAATCCAGAACCCGAAGAGGGTCAGCTCAAGGACGCAGAACATCGCAACGACGGCTTGGCCTCGCCAGGAGCTGTTGATCCCGATGGCACAGACGGCTATCAGCACCAGGCCACCCACCTGGCCGCAAGCAAGCGCGATGACCTCCGTCCGCTGGTCGTGCTCGGCGCTGGCCACAGCCTCAACCCTAACCCGTCATCCAGCGGCCTGTCAGGAAGCGACAAGATCCGGCCACCGGCGGTAGGAACCCGCCTGGGGGACAACATCGGCACCCCAGCACCGGCTCTGCTCACGATCTCCGATCGGCAACGCTGGTAAGCCTGCGAAACAGTCCGTGACAGCAATCAGCTCCACGGAACAACTTTCGGCAACTGATGACGATGAGGACGTCGGCAGTTCGGCAAGCACATGGGCTATTTCGTGCGGCTAATCGCGTTCAGCTGTGGCTGCCGCCGACAGCCAGCGAGAACGGCGACGCGTGAACTGCGCACCACTGTGCGAAGTGTGCTGCTGGGCGGTGAGCTGCGAGGACGTGGCTGGCCTATCGGTAATTGACGAACTGGAGCGCGATGTCGAGGTCGGCCGACTTGAGCAGGCTGATCACATCCTGCAGTTCGTCCCGGCTCTTGCTGGAGACCCGCATCTCGTCGCCAGTGATGCTCGACTTGACCCCCTTCGGCCCCTGGTCCCGAATGAGCTTGCCGATCCGCTTCGCGTTCTCCTGGCTCAGCCCCTCCTTGAGGGTGGCGTCGATCCGGTACTCCTTGCCCGACGCCTTGGGTTCACCGGCGTCCACCGCCTTCAGGGACACCCCACGCTTGACCAGCTTGGTCTGGAACACATCCAGCACCGCCAGCACCCGCTGGTCCGCGTTCGCCTTCATCACAATCACGTCGCCGGACCATTCGATCGAGGCTCCGGTGTTCTTGAAGTCGTACCGCTGGGCGATCTCCTTGGCGGCCTGCCGGAGCGCGTTGTCGACCTCCTGCTTGTCCACCTTGCTCACCACATCGAACGACGATTCGCTCGCCACCGCGACCACCACCTCGCCATCAGCATCGGATCTCTCGCCAGATGCTGGATCAAATCTCACGCCATTCCGGCGGCATCCTGCCACCATCCGCTGTCCTCTTCTGACCGGCCGGGCGGGCGAGAAGGGTGCGCGGACACCTGCCACGCAGCCTCTGCGGCTCGCCCGTCCCGCTGAGAGAGGCCGCTAGGAGGTGCGGCGGCCGCCGGAATCCCGGGTTCCCTGGATGATCAGCACGTCGCACTGGGCATCCTTGACCACCGCGGCGGGCACCGATCCGAGCACCTCGCCTGCGGCGGCTCCCAGGCCCCGGTTCCCAACCACGATCAGGCTGGCCGTGTCGCTGCCGGCGGTATCCAGTAGCGCCTGCGCCGGATCACCCGCGACCAGCCGGGACTCGATCCGGCGGACCCGGTCCGAGGTGAGGTGCCTGACGGTCGCCTCCAGGGCAGATCTCGCGGCGTCCGCGCCATACAGTTCCTTGCGTTCGCCGGCACCGGCAGCCACCCCGAGTTCCTGGCCGGGGTTGTACGCGGAGACCACGATCACCCGGGCGTGCGCTTCCGCCGCGACGCCAGGCGCCGGTGCGCCGGCGTACAGCGTGCCGGGGGCCCCGCCCGAGCCGACGATCACCCGGTCGTACACCTTGATGTCGCGCGGGCCGCCGAGCGGCATGAACTCGGACTCGTCCTCGGCGGACGGCGGATTGATCCACAGCATCGCCAGCGCAGCCAGGAGCAACAGCGCGCCCGACAGCATGATCGCGTGGGTGCCCTTGCCACCGAGGGGATGCTCGAAGATCCAGCCGAAGGTCACGTTCTGGATCAGCATCGGGACGACGATCATCATGTTGACGATGCCCATGTACACGCCGGAGCGTTCCTTGGGCACCATGCTGGCGACCATGATGTAAGGGATGCCCAGCATCGAGGCCCAGGCGATGCCGAGGCCGATCTCGGGGACCAGGAGCGCGTACTGGTTACTGAGGTTCGGGAAGATCAGCAACCCGACGCCTCCGCAGACCAGGGCGGCTGATCCGACGCGCTTGGCGCCAAACCGTTGCGCGAGCGGGATCAGGGCCAGGGCCGCGAAGATGGTGACGAAGTTGTATGTGCCGTTGACCGCGCCGACCCATCCCGAGGCCGCATCGGAGACCGGCTTGCTCGGATCTGCTGAGGCGAACGATGGGACCGACTCGGTCATGCTGACCGAGACGAACTGCCAATACACGGCCATCGCGAACCACTGGAACAGGAAGACCAGGCCGATCTTGTGCATGCCGACCGGCATCTCCCGGACGGCGCCGGAGATCTCCTTGAAGAAGCCCGAGGGGCCGCCAGGCTTGCTGCGCATCTCGCGCAGCTCCTCCTCGGTCGGGGGGATCTCGTTGGTGGAGAGCACCGACACGAGCACAGAGCCGATCGAGCAGACTGCGCCGATCCAGAAGCAGACGTACACCCAGTACGGGATGCCGTTGCCGGTGACGCCGGTGATCACCTTCTGGAAGATCAGCAGCGAGAGGTTGGCCGACACCGCGCCCATCCCCACGAACATCGACTGGATCAAGAACCCGCGGGCGAGCTGATTCTTGGGCAGACGGTCGGAGATGAACGCCCGATAGGGCTCCATCGCCGTGTTGTTGCTGGCGTCCAGCAGCCACATGAACAAGAACGCCACCCACAGCGCCCCCACGAACGGGAACAGGAACAGCATGATCGAGCAACCGATGGCGCCGATCAGGAAGAACGGCTTCCGCCGTCCCCAGCGGTCACTCCAGGTCCGGTCGCTGAGTGCGCCGATCAGGGGCTGGATCACCAGTCCAGTCACCGGGCCGGCCAGGTTCAGCAGCGGGAGTTGATCCGGTTTGGCCCCGATGAAGGTGAAGATCGGGTTCACCGCTGACTGCTGCAATCCGAAGCTGAACTGGATCCCGAAGAACCCGAAGTTCATCAGCAGGATCGCCATCGGGCTCAACGGGGGCTTCCTGGCGTCGTCGAAGTCCCTGGGTACGACGTCGCTGCGTTCCTCAACAACCGTCATGTGCTGACTACCCCAATCGCGTCCGGGCCGCAGGGTGTCGTGAGCCGTTGGCGTTGATGTGGCGTGGCTCACATCGGCGATAGTCAAAACGGTACGTAACGGACGCTCATCTAGCAATGGATGCCCGGGTCCTGCGAAGTGGCGGTATTGAATAGCTGGTCATGAGCGTCGCGCAGGCCCTGGCCGACCGGCGGCTGTCGCAGTTCGGCACCACCATTTTCACGACTATGTCGGGGGCCGGGCCCGGGAGCCGGGGGCCGTACACCGAGGGCGGCGGGGGGGGGGGAGCGGGGGTGGGGGGGGGGGGGGGGGTGGGGGGGGGGGGG
>CALMAR010000489.1:3487-13692 GCA_937859855.1 uncultured Kineosporia sp. | reverse complement strand
CGATGACAGTGGCCCGGACTATCTGATCCAGACCGCCGTTCTGGCCCTGCGGGGCGGCCGCAACCAGTACCCGCCAGCAGCCGGGGTGCCGGAGCTGCGTCAGGCCATCGCTCGGCACCAGGAACGGCACTACGGCATCGAACTCGACCCGGCGTCCAGCGTCGTGGTCACCACTGGCGCATCGGAGGCGCTGACCGCTGCTCTGATCGCCCTGGTGCAGCCCGGCGACGAAGTGCTGACCCTGGAGCCGTACTTCGACCTGTACCCGGCCGCAGCCACCCTGGCCGGGGGAGTGCTGGTGCCGGTACGGTTGCCCGCGCCGGATTACGCCTTCGACCTGGCCGCTCTGGAAGCCGCGATCACCCCCAGAAGCACCGTGCTGCTGCTGAACACACCGCACAACCCGACCGGCACCATGCTCAGCCGAGCCGATCTGGAAGGGGTCGCCCGGCTGGCCGAAGAGCACGATCTGCTCGTGATCACCGACGAGGTCTACGAGCACCTGACCTACGACGGGGTGGCGCACGTCGCGCCCGCCAGCGTCGGAGGGCTGTTCGACCGGACCATCAGCATCAGCTCAGCGGGCAAGAGCCTTTCGGTCACGGGCTGGAAGATCGGCTGGGCTACCGGGCCGCCCGAGCTGGTTCGCGCGGTCGCCGGGGTCAAGCAGTTCCTGTCATTCGCCTCGGGTACTCCGCTGCAGTACGCGATCGCTGATGCGCTGGATCGGCCGGATCCGTTCTGGCTGGAGCTGGCGCCCGATCTCCAGCGCCGGCGTGATCTGCTGTCCGGGGGGCTGGCCCGGGCCGGCTTCAGGCTGAACGATCCGCACGGCAGCTTCTTCCTGATGGCCGACATCTCGGCGGTCAGCTCGGATGACGCGCTCGCCTGGTGCCTGAACCTGCCTCGGTCGCGGGGAGTGGCCGCGATCCCGGCCCAGGTGCTTTACTCCGATCCCGGCGCTGCCCGCTCGGAGGTCCGGTTCACCTTCTGCAAGCGCGAGAGCGTGCTGCGCGAGGCAATTGAAAGGCTGGCCAGCTGATGCCTGATCCTGATTCCGGCCACCGTTATCTCGAGCCGGGCTGGCTCACCCGCAACCTGATGAATCGGCTGGTCCGCGCCCTGATCCGGCTGGGGTTGAGCGTGTATGGGTCGGCCGAGCTGCGGGTGCGCGGGCGCAAGAGCGGGGAATGGCGGTCGACTCCGGTCAACCAGCTGACCGTCGGCGGCCAGCGCTATCTGGTTGCGCCGCGCGGGGTCACCCAGTGGGTGCGCAATCTGCGCGCCTCGGGTACCGGCGAACTGCGGGTGGGACGGCGGACGACGGTGTTCAGCGCGCAGGAGCTGGCCGATGAGGCCAAGCTCCCGGTCCTGCGCGAGTACCTGCGCAGGTGGAGCTGGGAGCTCGGGCAGTTCTTCGAAGGACTGGACAAGAACTCTTCCGATGAGCAGTTGCAGGCGGCCGCGCCTGGCTTCCCGGTGTTCCGGATCACCACCACCTGAGCACCAGCGGTCCGGTTGGCCGCTCCCACCGGGAGGAGTAAGTCGGCCGAATGAGCTGATCAGGAACTGACAGGCCTGCTGATCCTCCCCGTCGGCGCGCCGCACCGCAGGGCGGAGCGAAGCGCTCAAGCCTGAGCGGTGACCGGCTGCTGGGCGGACCAGGGGAAATTGATCCACAGGCTGGTCCGGCGCCACACGAAGTCCGGTTCAACCACCGACGTGGGTTTGGCGTAGAGCACGGCCGAGCGAGCTTCGCCACCATAGGAGCGAACCAGGTCCAGAACCAGCGCCAGCGTGCGCCCGGAATCGGCCACGTCGTCCACCACCAGGGCCCGCTGGCCACTCAGCGCGTCGGTGTCCAGCAGCGGGGGTAGCACTACCGGGTCCGGCAGGGTGGTGGCGATGTCGGTGTAGAACTCCACGTTGAGTGTGCCGACCGCCTTCACTCCCAGCGCGTAGGCCACCGCCCCGCCCGGCACCAGCCCGCCCCGGGCCACTGCGATCACCAGATCCACGTCGTAGCTGGCTACCACCAGCTGGGCCAGTTCCCGGGCGGCCAGCCCGAAGGTCTCCCAGCAGAGCACTTCCCGGCCGTCCGTGTCGCCATCCACGCCGCTCAGGGTACGGAATGCTCCACAAGCAATTTGACCGGCTGTGGGAGCGGGGTTACGGTCCAGGCACCATGACCGCGAACATCAGCGACCTGACCGGAGCCTCCGGTCCCGGTGTCTGGCCTGCGCTGAGCCAGATCAGCGGCGCGCATCATGGCCATACATCGCCAGTGGATGCTGGGTAGTTCCGGCCACCGTCATCGCGACGTGAGGCAAGGGCGCTGGCATCGGCTGGCGCCCCTTTTCTTGACCGGGCCAGGCCCGGACGACATTCAGCGGTCAGCACGATCCGATGAATTCGTCGTGCTGCGCAGAATTCGGCCCGCTTCGGAATCGGCCGAATTCATCATGACCGCGAGTCGGCATTGTTCGAGTACGGCCATCGGCAGATCGGAAGAAGTGGGCGGGGCATGACGGAAATCGAGGACGTCGTTTATCAGCGGCTCGAGGAGAAGATGCTCAAGTATTCCGACTATGCCGGAGTCGAGGTCATTCCGGCCGAAGAGCCGGTGCTTTTCGAGGCGCTCCGTTCGCAAGGCGTCCTGCAGGTGGCTCAGCTCGATCCGGACATGGCCGCACTCACCGGCGGCACCATCTACGTCCGCCGTCCGCTGGTCGACCTGCTCTATTGGGCTGGACAGGAACTGAAGAACCTCGACCGCTCGCTGACCCTGCGGGTGATCTATGGCTTCCGCGCCCTGGAACTGCAGGCCAAGCTCTTCGAGGCCGCCAAAAACAGTCTGCTAGAAGAGTTCCCGGACGAGGAGGAGCGCACCGAGGCTGCTCATCGGCACATCGCAGTGCCGTCGGTGGCCGGGCGCCCGACCGGCGGAGCGGTCGGAGTGGACCTGCTCAGTGAGGGTGAGCCGGTCGATATGGGCAGCCGGGTACTGGCGGCGTCCCGGGACTCGTTCACCTTCTCACCATTCATATCCCGAGCGGCATGGGAGAACCGCCAATTGCTGCGGCGAGCGATGATGGCGGCTGGATTCGCGCCGTACGATGGCGAGTGGTGGCATTTCTCTTACGGCGACAAAGAATGGGCCCGCTATCATCGCAAGCCCGGCGCACTCTATGCACAGGTGTCTCTCGCGGATGCCCAGAAAGTGGATCCCCATGAGTTGCGGCTGTGACTCTGCTAAGGTGTTGGCGCGCGGCCAGACGGCACTATCAGCCGGGATAGCTCAGTGGTAGAGCACCTGATTGTGGATCAGGAGGCACGGGTTCGATACCCGTTCCCGGTACCGCACGCTCCAGTTCTCGACGCCCGTGCCTAAGGACACCTTCAGATGAGCCGCTTAGTGCGCCCCCAGACACTGCGCGGGTTCCGGGATGTGCTGCCCGGCGAGATGGTCGTCTTCAATCAGGTGGTCGAGCGGATCCGCCGCGTGTACGAGTCGTTCGGTTATCTGCCGATGGATACCCCGGTGCTGGAATCCCTGGTGACCCTGACCGGAACCGGCGGAGACGAGACCGACAAGTTGATGTTCACGGTCAACATCTCAGCCGATGATCCGGCCGGGATGCGTTTCGACCTGACCGTCCCGTTCGCCCGGTTCATCGCTGCGCACCATCCGCAGGAGATCCGGTTGCCGTTCCGGCGCTACCACCTCGGGCCGGTTTTCCGGGCGGACGACCCCCAGCCCGAGCAGGGCCGGTTCCGGCAATTCACTCAGCTCGACATCGACATCGCCGGGACCTCGTCGATCGCCGCGGACGCGGAGATCGTCGCGGTGATGAGCGCGGCCTTCGAGAGCCTCGGGCTGACCCCGGCCCGGCTGGACGGCTCGGCTCCCGGCTACTTCATCCGGTTCAACAACCGCCAGCTGGTGGACGCCTTCCTGGCCGGTCTCGGCCTGGTCGATCCGTCCGTGGCGCAGCACGTGCTCCGGGTGCTCGACAAGGCCGACAAGATCACACCGGCGCAACTGCGGGCCGAGCTCGGCCCGGGCCGCCACGACGTTTCCGGCGACCGGATCCCCGGAGTCGGATTGAGCGCCGCGATCATCGACGCGGTGCTCGATTTTGCCGCCGTGACCGGTGACAGCCGGGCCGGGATCGCTGATGCGCTGGCCCGGCGGATCGCCCCCAGCGCTCTCGCGGAGGCCGCGTTCGAGCAAATCAGGCAGTTGCTGGGGCACTTGGATGCGCTCGGCGTGAGCGAGGCCGCAGCCCGTCTGGATCCCAGCCTGGCCCGTGGCCTGGCCTATTACACCGGCACCGTGTACGAGGGCACCCTGACCGGCGCCGGGGTCGGATCGGTGCTCGGCGGGGGGCGTTACGACGGCCTGGTCAGCCGGTTCAGCGATGAGCCGGTGCCCGCCGTGGGAGCTTCGATCGGCCTGGACCGGCTGATCACCGGCGTCCGAAATCTGGGTCTGGAGCTGGGGGAGGCCGCACTCACCGCCAAGGTGCTGGTCCTGATGATGCCCGGCACCGATCCGGTGGTGGCCAGCGCGGCCGCGCATCAGTTGCGGGGGGCTGGGGTGGCCAGCGAGCTGTACGTCGGAGATGCCGCCGGCAAGGTGGGCAGGCAGCTGGCCTATGCCAACGCCCGTGGCTTCAGTGCGGCCCTGATGATCGGTACCCACGAGGTGCGGGACGGCACGGTGACGGTCAAGGATCTGAGCGCGGGCAGCCAGGCCCGAGCCGGGATCGAAGACAACCGGGAGTTCCGGGCCGCAGGGTCGGCCGGGCAGCAGACGGTTGCCCGGGCCGAGCTGGTGCCCACGGTGATAAGCATCCTGTCCGGCATGAGCGCCGGATCGTGACCCACCCGCAGCTCACCCTCGGCATCCCGAAGGGCAGCCTGGAGGCGTCCACGCTGGCGATCTTCGAACGGGTCGGGCTGCAGTTCACCGGCGCGTCCCGCAGCCTGTGGCTGAACTCGAATGACCCCGAGATCGTGCCGGTGCTGCTGAAGCCGCAGGAGATCCCGATCTACGTCCGCTCCGGGCGGCTGGACGCCGGGCTGTCCGGGCGGGACTGGATCGTTGAGCAGGACGTCCGGGACCACATCGCGGTGAAGGCCGAGCTGCCGTTCTCCCGGCAGACAAGCCTCCCCATCCGCTGGGTGCTGGCAGTGCCCGAGTCCTCACCGATCAGGACGACCGAAGATCTGCGGACTGAATGTGACCGCCGCCGCGACACCGGTGATCCGTTCGTGATCTCGACCGAGCTGACCCGGATCTCACGGATGTGGCTGGCCCGCCAAGGTGTCGATGCGCATGTCGAGTTCTCCTGGGGCGCAACTGAGGCCAAGGCCGAGTACTTCGCCGACGCGATCATCGAGGGTACCGAGACCGGCGCGTCGCTGCGGGCCAACCACCTGCGGGAGATCGCCGACGTCTTCACCTCGATCAACCAGTTCTTCGTCAATCGCCGGATCTACCGCGATAACGACTGGAAGCGGCGGAAACTGGATGGAATCTGCCATCTGATCCGGGGAGCGCTGCGGGCCAATGACTTCGTCGAGATGCGGGTGGTGACGCCGCACAAGCTCGATTACGGGCAGATCCTCGGCACTCAGGCCCGGCTGGTCAGCTCGGCCGAACTGGCTGAGGGCCAAGGGTTCACGGCGGTGGTCACGTTGCCACGGGCGTACGTACCGCAGGCGCTGCCTGCGGTGATCGGGGCCGGTGCCTCCGATGCCTGGGTCTCAGCGATGGCCATCTACTACAGCGACTCGGACGACGAAGTGGCTCGCGCTCGTACCGAGGCGCGCAACGGCCGGCTCAGCCTGCCGCTGGCGCCGCCCCCGTTCTGAGCCGATTGGTGCCGCTGCTTTCGGCTCCGCAGGCCGGAATCCAGGCGGACGTCGTCGAGTTCCATGAAGTATCCACATCGAGGAGGACGGCGCACATGCTCAAGGCCGGTGATCGCGCACCCGATTTCACCCTGCCCGACCAGTTCGGCGAACCGGTCACGCTCAGCCGGATGCTGGCCAACGGCCCGGTGGTGCTGTTCTTCTACCCGGCGGCCATGACCTCGGGTTGCACGGCTGAGGCCTGCACCTTTCGCGACCTGGGCGCCGAGTTCAGCCAGGCCGGGGCGCAACGGCTGGGAATCAGCGCGGACGGCGTGCAGAAGCAGAAGCAGTTCTCCGACACCAACGGTTTCGACTATCCGCTCGTGGCTGACAGTGATCGCCGGGTGGCCGAGGCCTTCGGGGTGAAGCGGCGGTTCGGGCCGGTCCCGGTGAAGCGAGCCACCTTCGTGATCGGCAGCGACGGAGCGATCATGGATGTGATCAGCAGCGAGCTGAACATGAGCAAGCACGCCAACGAGGCGCTCAAGGTGCTCAATCTGAACCTCTGACCGTTCTCAGCGCCGGACCTGCCAGACGTCCCGGTCCTCCAGGATCTGGGTCACCTGCTCAGGCAGAACGCCGTCCGCGGCCTCGGACAGGGTGATCCCCTCCAGTACGGTCCGCATCCGCGCCCGAAGAGCGATCCAGACCTCGCGCAGCGCCACGGCCGCGCCGCCGTATTCGACGTTCTCCGGAACCTCACCAGCGATGTTGGCCAGCGGGCCGTCGACCGCCCGGATCACTTCGGCCAGCACGATCGAGGACGGGGGCCGGGCCAGCCGGTAACCGCCCTCAGCCCCACGCCTGCTTTCCACCAGGCCGGCAGTGCGCAGCTCGGAGAGGATGTTCAGCAGAAACGGCAGCGGGATGGCCTGCCGCTCGGCTACCGCCTCGGTCTTGATCCAGGCACCCGGCGGGGCCGCCGCCAGCTCCAGCGCGGCCCGCAGCGCGTAGTCGGTCTTGGCGGAGATTCGCACCCGGCACATCATGCCGTGCACGGCCTTGTCGTCACGTCCCGAGCATCCAGCGGGTCAGCGCGGGTCAGCGCGGGTCAGCGCGGGTCAGCGCGGGTCAGCGCGGGTCAGCGCCAGGCCGCGGCCGGCTTCAGCATTTCCTGCACGTGGGCCGGCAGCTCGCCGTCCAGCACCTGCTGGAGCGTCGTCTCATCCAGCACCCGGCGCAGACTGGCCCGGACCGCGACCCAGACCTCGGGCAGATGCTCGGCCACTCCGGAGTAAATAGTCTGCTCGGGCCGCTGCCCCCGCACCTCGGCCAGCGGGCCATCCACCGCCCGGATGATCGCCGCGACGGTGACCTGGTCAGCCGGAACGGCCAGCGCATAGCCGCCCTCAGCACCGCGCTGGCTGCGCACCAGCCCCGCCCGGCGCAGGTCGACCAGGATCGACTCAAGGAACTTCCGGGGCATCTTCTGCTCCCGTATCAAGGCGTCGATCTTGACCAGATGCGGAGCCTGGGCGGCCAGCTCCAACATGGCCCGGACCGCGTAGTCGGTCTTGGCCAGGATCTCCACAAGCCGATTATGCCGTCGGCCGGGCAGTGCCACCCGGCCGGACGGCATGGAGGGAGGCAGCAGTCACGACGACACGAGCGCGGCCGACGGCGCAGCGACCAGCCACACCCTCCGGCCGCCGGCCAGGTTCAGCGCGTCCGACTGCCCCCGGGTCAGCTGCACCCAGGTGGTCTGGGAACCGCCCTGAGCATCGACGGGCCGCACCTCGGCTCGCACCTCGAACCCCACTCGCAACAGCCGCACGACGGAGGCTTCGACCGACCCCTCCGCCGGGCTGCCGAGCACCTCGATGTCGTGCGGGCGGACCATCCGGCCCTGTAGATGGGTGACCGGCCCGAGGAAGCTCATCACGAAGTCGTTGGCCGGGTGGTCGTAGAGATCGGTCGGGGACCCGACCTGCTCGATCTGACCGTTGTTGATCACCACCAACTCGTCCGAAACCTCCAGCGCCTCTTCCTGGTCGTGAGTGACGAAGATGGTGGTCACGTTCATCTCGTCGTGCAGGTTGCGCAGCCAGTCGCGCAGTTCCTTGCGCACCTTGGCGTCCAGAGCGCCGAAAGGCTCGTCCAGCAGCAGCACCTCCGGTTGCACGGCCAGCGCCCGGGCCAGCGCCATCCGCTGCCGCTGACCGCCGGAGAGCTGGGCCGGTAGCCGGTCCGCGAACTGCTCCAGGTGCACCAACTCGAGCAGCTCGTGCACCCGCTTGCGGATCTCGGCTTTGGGACGCTTGCGAATCTCCAGGCCGAAGGCCACGTTCCGGAACACGCTCATGTGCCGGAAGGCGGCGTAGTGCTGGAACACGAAGCCCACGCTGCGGCGCTGGGGCGGCAGCCAGGTGGCGTCCACCCCTTCGATCTCGACCCGGCCCGAGTCGGCGTACTCCAGCCCGGCGATGATCCTCAGCAGGGTCGACTTTCCGCCGCCGCTGGGCCCGAGCAGGGCGGTCAACCGGCCGGTGGGCACCTCCAGGTCGATGTTCTGGAGCGCGACGAAGTCGCCGAAGTTCTTGTTGATGCCGGAGACGACGATGCTCACTGGTTCTCCTTGGGGCGCAGCACTGCGATCACGACGATGCAGAAGACGGCGATCACCATCAGCACGAAGGCGGCGGCGAACGATTCCAGCTGGGCGGTCGGCCCGAACTCGTTGTAGCGGTCGTTGACGAACAGGGTGACGGTCTGGGACTGGCCCGAGACGCTGCCGCTGACCACCCGGACGGCGCCGAACTCACCCAGCGACCGGGCCAGGCTGAGCACCACCCCGTAGGCCAGTGCCCAGCGGATGGTCGGCAGGGTGATCCGCCAGAACCGTTGCATCGCACTGGCTCCCAGCGACTGGGCGGCCTGATCCTGTTCGGTGCCGGCCTCTTCCAGTACCGGGATGACTTCGCGCACCACCAGCGGCAGAGCGACGATCACGGTCGCCAGCACCATCCCCGGGGTGGCGAAGATGATCTGGAAGCCGGCCCGCTCGAGGGCCGGCCCGAACCCGCCGGAATGGCCGGAGACCAGGGTCAGGGCGATCCCGCCGACGACCGGCGAGATCGAGATTGGGATGTCGATCACCGCGTTGATCAGCCGGCGCCCCCAGAATCGGTAGCGCACCAGCAGGATCGCCATCCCGACCCCGAACACGGTGTTCACCAGGACGGCGATGCCCGCGACCTTGGCCGTCAGCTTGATCGCAGCGATGAAGTCCGGCGAGGTCAGCGCGTCGACCACCGGCTGGATGCCGCTGGAGAAGGTGTGCTGGACCACCGTGACCACCGGCAGGGCCACCAGCAGCATCACGTAGCCGACGGCGACGATCCGCAGCAGCCAGCGCGTGGCGGGCGATTGCCGCCGGGGCGAGTGCAAGCGGCGGACGATCTTTTTCGGCGGTTCGGCCTCGCCCGGCGAGGCCGGGCCGGATCGCGCTGAAGCGGGTGCGCTGATCACGTCAGTCACGGCGGGCCGCCCATCTCTGCAATGCGTCCAGCAGCAACAGCACCAGCACGGCCACGACCAGAAGCAGGGTGGCCACCGCCGCGGCCCCGATCGTGTCGTTGGACTCGATCAGCTTGAACATGTAGGCCGAGGTCACCTCGGTCTTGCCGATCAGCCCCGCCGAGATCAGGGTGACCGAGCCGAACTCGCCCAGCGCCCGGGCGAACGAGAGCGCCGAACCGGCCAGGATCGCCGGAGCCAGTGCGGGCAGGATCACCCGCCGGAAGGTGGTGAATCCGCTGGCGCCTAGGGAGGCCGCGGCCTCCTCGACGTCCTGGTCCATCTCGATCAGCACCGGCTGCACCGATCGGACCACGAACGGCAGGGTGACGAACAGCAGCGCCACCGTGATCCCGGTCCTGGTCCCGATCAGGTTGACCCCGAACGGGCCGTCGGGGCCGTAGAGCGAGATCAGCACCAGCCCGGCCACGATGGTGGGCAGCGCGAACGGAATATCGATCACCACTTCGACCAGCCGCCTGCCCGGGAAGTCGTCCCGGACCAGTACCCAGGCGACCAGGGTGCCCAGCACGGCATTGACCACCGTGATCAGAACCGAGGCCACCACGGTGAGCCGGATTGCCGAGATCGCCTCCTGATTGCTGATGCTGGACCAGAACGTCGCCCAGCCGTCCTGGAACGAGGTGATCACGATCGCGCAGATCGGCAGCAGCACGATGATGCTGAGCCAGAGCACCCCCACCCCGAGGCCAAGCGTCGCCCCGCCGGTCAGTCGTCCGGACGACGGCGCCACCGGGCGCCTGACT
>CALMAR010000489.1:0-3477 GCA_937859855.1 uncultured Kineosporia sp. | reverse complement strand
GGCGGCCGCCCGCCCCGCCCCCCGGGGGCCCGGGGCGCGGCAGGCCGGAGCAGCCGAGCTCATGCGGGCGTCCGCAGCTGGGTCACCAGGCCAGAGTCCTTGTCGAAGTACTTCTTGTTCGCATCCGTCCAGCCACCCAGATCATCGATGGTGGTCAAGTTCTTGACCGTGGGGAACGGGTTGGCCGGGTCGTTGGCGCCGGGGGTGTTGTTGGCAGTGACGCCGTCCACCACCGGCCGGAAGCCGTGCTCGGCGAGAATGGTCTGCCCAGGCGCACTTTCGACGTACGAAAGGAAGTCCTTGGCGGCCGCGGGAGCCTTGGTGGTGACCGCGGCCGGGTTCTGGATCAGGATGGTCGAGTCGGGAACGATGTAGTCCAGCTTCACCCCCGCCGCCCGGGCCGCGATCGCCTCGTTCTCGTAGGAGATCAGGACGTCGCCGGTGCCCTTGCTGAAGGCGTCAGTGGCCAGGCGCCCACTCTCGTTCCAGCTCACCACGTTCTTGATGAAGCCCTGCAGGTAGGTCTTGCCCGCCGCCTCGTCGTTCGACGGGCCCGCCGCCTGGGCGTAGGCGGCCAGCAGGTTCCACTTGGCCGAGCCAGAGGTCCCCGGGTCGGCGGTCACGATGCCGATGCCCGGCTTGGTCAGGTCGGCCCAGCCCTTGATGCCCTTCGGGTTGCCCTGCCGGAAAGCGATCACCACGACGGAGCTGGAGGCGATGCCCTTGGTGGAACCCGAGTCCCAGGCCTTGTCCACCAGTCCGGCGTCGGCCACGCTGGTCAGGTCCGGAGCCAGCGAGAAGGCGACCACGTCAGCCTTCTGACCCGCGATCACGGCCCGGCTCTGGGCCCCGCTCGCACCATAGGAAGAGGTGAAGGTCACACCGTTGCCGGCCTTGGTGGCGGCGAACTGCTTGCCCAGGTCGTCGTAGGCGGACTTGATCACCGAGAACCCGACGATGTTGACGGTCTGCTTCTTGGCGCCGCTGCCGCTTCCCGAGTCGCTGGAGCCGCAGGCGCTGAGGCCAAGTGCGACGGCGACCGCGACGGCGCCCGCGGCCAGAGTGCGGGTGGGACCGGCGATTCCACGGGTCCGGAGCATCAGGGTTCTCCTTGTTCCAGGGTTGATTCATGTTCTCTGTCGAGTAACCAGACAATAAGTGATCCGCAAGGTGGCGGGGAGGCCTTTCGCAGATTCACCCGAGCGGGCTGCGCTGGCGCAGAACGAACGAGCTGCTCCGGCATCGGCTTTCACGCCGGTCGTGGCACCCTGATCGGATGCTGACCAGGGGGGACGAGGCAGCCGCGGCCGGGCTGATGGCCTGGATCGGTGCCGTGCTGGTGACGGACGCCACTTTCTGGCGCCACCTGCCCGGGCCGGGCGGGCAACTCCTTCTCGGAGCGGCGACCTGGGCCGTGCTGGGCATCGCCCTGCGCCGGCAGACCCGGCTGGTGATGGTCCAGACCCTGCTGGTGGTGGTGATGGCCACCGCGGTCGAGTACACGTTTTCTCCCGTGCTGCACGCCTACACCTACCGGATCGGCACCGTGCCGTTCTTCGTCCCACCGGGCCACGGACTGGTGTACCTGGCCGCCCTGCTACTCGGCCGGTCCGCGCTGTTCCAGAGCCGGCCCCGGGTGGTGATCACGGCGGTGGTGACCTGCGGCGGAGCCTGGGCGATCGCCGGCGCCGCGGGCTGGCTGGGCGGGCGGCACGACGTCCTGGGCCTGTTCTGGTACCTGTGCCTGCTCGGGTTCCTGCGCTTCGGGCCCAACCCGGCCCTGTACGCCGGGGCCTTCGTGGTGGTCAGCTACCTGGAGCTGACCGGGACGACGCTGGGCACCTGGGCCTGGACGCCGTCCGATCCGGTCCTGCACCTGATCGGCCAGGGCAACCCGCCGTCGGGAGCAGCGGGGGGATACGGCTGGTTCGACCTGTTCGCAACCCTGCTCGCACCTCAGCTACTGGCGGGGCTGAGCACGTTCAGGACCGTTTCGTGGAGCAGGCCGTTGGTGGCCAGGGCGTCGCCGCCGAAGGGCCCGTCCTCACCGCTGAGCGAACTGAACCGGCCTCCGGACTCCTGCACGATAGGCACCAGCGCGGCCATGTCGTACAGCGCCAGCTCAGGTTCGCAGGCGATGTCGACACCACCCTCGGCCACCAGCATGTAGGACCAGAAGTCGCCGTAGGCCCGGGTCCGCCACACCGCGCCAGCCAGGTCCAGGAACTGCTCACCCAGGCCGTGGTCGTCCCAGCCGCCCAGTGAGGAGTAGGACAGCGAGGCGTCCTCCAGTTCGGCCACCTTCGAGACGCCGATCCGCCGGGCCCTGGTCAGGCTGCGGCCAGTCCAGGCGCCGGTGCCGGACGCGGCCCACCAGCGCCGTGCCAGAGCCGGCGCCGAGACCACACCGAGGACGGGCCGGCGTCCATCCAGCAGGGCGATCAGGGTGGCCCACACCGGCACGCCCCGCACGTAATTCTTGGTTCCGTCGATCGGATCGATCACCCACTGGCGAGCGCCGTGCCCGGTCTGGCCGAACTCCTCGCCGATCACCACGTCCCGGGGGCGGGTGCGCCGGAGCTGGTTGCGGATCAGCTCCTCGCAGGCCCGGTCGGCGTCGCTCACCGGAGTCAGGTCAGGCTTGGTCTCCACCACCAGATCAGAGGCGTTGAACCGCGACATGGTCAGCGCGTCAGCCTGATCGGCGAGGACCAGCGCCAGGCGCAGATCGTCGTCATAGCCCACAGCTGGCGACCGTACCCTCACCAGCACCGGAGGGTGAACCCAGCGAGACGCCGGCGCGAGAGCCGGAGCCGGGTCACATCGCTCAGGTTCTGGTCACGAAGGGCTAGCTTCGGACAATGTTTGATCTCTTCGACGGTCTGCCGGTCCACATCCTGGTCGTGCATGCGGTGGTGGTTCTGGTGCCGCTGATGTCTCTGGTCACCATCGCTTTCACGCTCCGGCCGAAATGGCGGCCGGGTCTGCCCTGGGCGGTGCTGGGCAACGCCGTGGCGCTGGCGGCCGCTCTGGTGGCCAAGGCATCGGGGGAGCGGCTGCAGAACCGGCTCAGCTCCCGGGCCGGGCAGATCATCGCCAAGGATCACGGCGAACGCGGCGGCGTCCTGTGGGTCTTCGCCCTGGCCCTGTTGATCGCCTCCGTGATCGCCTATCTCCTGGTGCGCCAGGAGTCGCTGGTGCTGACGTCGCTGGCGATCGCGCTGGTGGTGATCTGCGCCGCCGGGGCCACCTACTGGACCGTGCTCACCGGCGACAGTGGCAGCCGCGCGGTCTGGGAAGACACCATCGCCGGGACCTGACGCCCCCGCTCGCGCTGATCATGCAAGGTCTTGCCTGATCAGGACCGGGAAAGGGCTCTGGGGGCCAATTCTGACCATGATCAGCGCCGGATCAGTCGCGCGAGCGCAGCAGCCGGCGCAGCGACTCCAGCCGGGCCGGTCCGCCCGGTCCGGCATG
>CALMAR010000488.1 GCA_937859855.1 uncultured Kineosporia sp. | reverse complement strand
GGCGATGATCGCGTCCCGGACCAGAGCATGAGTGAATCGATAGCCCGATCCGCTTGGCGTCAGGCTGCCGGCTCGCACCGCCGCCGCCAGCCGGCGGCCCAGCTCGCCAGTGTCCAGCCCGCAGATCTCGGCCAGTACCTGTGGGTCCACATTCTCAGCCAGAACCGCTGCCAGCTGAACGGTTTCGCGGGTTCCGGGATCGAGCCCGAGCAGCATTCCGGCGGCCAGGCGGCTGACGTCGGTGGCTGCGATGACCCGGTCCCACAGGCCGGTGCCCGGGTCGCCGGGCAGATCCTCGCTGGCCATCACCTGCCCGGCGGCCACCATCAGCAGCGGACTCCCCCCGGTGCGGGCCTGCACCTGCTGGACCAGGGCTGGTTCGACCGGTGCCGCGGTCACGGCGTCGAGATAGGCCTGGACAGCGCCGATGTTGAGCGGCGGCAGATCCTCGAGCCGGCATCCCGGCCGGCGCAGCGCGTCGCCCACCGCCTGAGCCAGGGCATCGGGCCACGGACTGCGGATCGCCACCAGCACCAGCAGCCGGGACGCCGGCAGTTCGGCGGCCAGGTGACGCAGAACCTGCAGCGACGCCTCGTCGGCCCAGTGCAGATCCTCGATCACTACTAGCCGGCCGGCCCCGGCGGCGCTGGCGAGGAGTTGCCGCACGATCAGATCGGCCAGCAGGAAACGCGCGGCCGCGCTGTCAGCGCCCGAGCCACCCTCGGCCGATACCGATACCGATACCGATACCGATGCTGAGCCGCCGTCCCCGTCAACCGGAACACCGGCCCGGGTCAGGATCTGGGTCCACGGCCACAGCGGCGGGGCCCCCTCGTCGTCCAGACACCGTCCGCGGCTGACCGGGACGCCGCGATCGGCCATCTCGTTCACGAACTGTTCGGCCAGCGCAGTCTTGCCGATCCCGGCCGGGCCGCTCAGCACGACCAGCCGCCCGTGCCCGGCCAGGGCGGCGTCCAGATCCGCTGCCAGGTCGGCCAGCTGTGGCTCACGGCCCACGAGGGGTCTGGTCGGCACCTGATCAGTATTCCGGTTCAGTACAGATGTCAGTACTGATCTCAGTACTGCCACTCATGATCCGCCGCTGTCTCCGGAGTGAGATTGGGTCCGTCACCTCACCCCGCACTTCACGTCACTCGGGAGTCCCGATGTATCTCAGCGTCCACCCGCTCGAACGGATCGTTCCGCCCCACTTCCTGCTCAGCAGTAGCTGGCCTGCCGACATCGTGTCGTTGCTGCCGGGTGAGCCACTGGCCCGCTGGACCGGCATCCAGGCCGGGTCCTCGTCCGGTTCGCTGATCGCTGCCTGGGCGACGCAGGATGCGGCCACCCGGGCCGCCGACTGCGAAGGCACCGGCCGGACCCGGGGCATGCTCTGCGCTGGAACAACTTTCACGGTCGAGGGAGCCCAGTTGATGGCTGGGCGGGAGCAGCGGCCGGCGGTGGTGGAACTGGTCTGGTTCGACGGGCCGCGCACGGCCGCTCACGTTCAGGCCCAGGAGATCGCCGGTCGCCGGATCATGGCCGCGGTACGGGATCTGCCGGGGTTGTGCGCCGCCGTGCACGCCCTGGGAGCGCAGAATGCTCAGCTGACAGCGGTTTTCGCTGACTCCGAGGAGACCATTGAGGCGGCCGTGACCCGGCTGATGGCCACCGAACTCGGCCCGGACGAGGATCCAGCGCTGCTGCCCGGACCAGACCGGGTCCGAGTCTGCCGGATCGTCGATCAGTCCGGCTCGCTCGACGTCCTGGCTACCCCTGAGTCCGTCGCCGGAGGTGTGCGATGACCGTCCAGAACCAAGATGCCGCGTCCAGCCTCCAGATTCGTGATATCGATCTGTCCGCGACGGAAGCCTCGTTCGAGGCCCGGTCCTGGCACGGAGCTGTGCACGGCCGGGTGCCGGTCCGCTCGGGCCGGATCACCGTGGACGCCGCCGGGCAGCCGGTAGCGGTCAGTGCCGAGCTGGACCTGAGCGGGCTGGACACCGGAAATGCGCGCCGGGACAGGGACCTGTGCGGCCAGCGGTTCTTCGATGCGGCCGCTCATCCGATGATCCGGTTCCAGGCCGATGACGTGGCCCCCGTCGCGGACGGCTGGCAGCTGCGGGGCGTGCTCAGCGCCGGCCGGACCGAATGTCCGTTGGTGGTGCACGTTCAGCGCGGCGGCCGCAGCGATGACGGATTCACCGGCACAGCCTCGGTCACCCGGCGGGAACTGGGCGTCAAGGCACCCGGATTCCTGATCCGCAACCAGATCACGCTCCGGATCAGCACCCGGCTCCTGCCCTGACCTCAGCTCAGCACCACCGACACGGTGTGAATGGCCAGGCCGGCCAGCGCTCCCACCACGGTGCCGTTGATCCGGATGAACTGCAGGTCCCTCCCGGCGAGCAGCTCGATCCGCCGGGAGGCGTCGGCGGCGTCCCACCGTTTCACCGTCTCCGAGATCACCGTGGCCACCTCACCGGCGTAGTTGCGCACCACATAGCCGGCCAGATCGGCGACGTAGCCGTCGAGCCGCTGCTGGATCGAGGGGTCGGTGGACAGATGCCGCCCCAGGTCGAGCAGGGCGGAGGAGATCCGGGCCCGGAGCTCGCCGTTCTCGTCCTCCAGCGCCTCGATCAGCAGCCGCCGGGCGGTCGACCAGACCGCCACCGTGGCCCGGCGCATCTCCGGATGGTTCATCAGGCGCTGTTTCAGCGTCTCCATCCGGGCCTGCGTCTGCTCGTCGTGCTGCAGGTCCTGGGCGAACCGGCGGAGCAGGTCGTCCAGCGCGCGCCGGGCCTGGTGACCGGGATCCATCCGGATCTCCTGCACCCAGCGCACGATCTCGTTGTAGATCCGCCGGGCCACCCGGTTGTCCAGCCACTGCGGCGACCAGCCCGGCGCCTGGTCGGTGACCAGGGTCATCACCGCTTCCCGGTTGGCCTCCAGCCAGGTCAGCGCCTCGTCGAGGATCAGGTCGAGCAGGTGATGGTGGGCGCCGTCATCGAGCACGCCGTCCAGCAGCTTTCCGGCCACCGGGCTCAGCTCCACCGCGGAGATCCGGTTCACCAGCACCTGTTCCAGCAGGCTGGCCACGTCGTCGTCGTTCAGGACGGTGAGCAGGCCGCGCCCGGCGGCCGAGGCCTCCTGCGAGATCCGGCGGGCATGCTCCGGGTCGCTCAGCCACTGGCCCAGCCGCCGGGTCACCTCGGCCCGCCCGATCCGCTCCCGGACGATGTCCTCGGACAGGAAGTTGCTGGCCACGAAATCCTCGAGGCTCTCGCCCAGCTGGTCCTTGCGAGTCGGGATCAACGCGGTGTGCGGGATCGGCAGCCCGAGCGGATGGCGGAACAGCGCGGTGACCGCGAACCAGTCGGCCAGCGCGCCGACCATGGCCGCTTCGGCCCCAGCGTTGACGAAGCCGAGCCCACCGTCCTGGTTCAGGGTGACCCCGTAGATCACGGCGGCCAGCACGAAGAGGCTGGTGGCCAGCACCTTCATCCGCCGCAGGGCGATCCGGCGGCGTTCGTCGGCGGCCGCGATAGCGGCCTGGCGGACCTCTGCGGCCGAACGTGGCTCAGCCGGTGACGGTCCCAGGAGGGAACCGGGGACCGGGTCCGCTGCGGCGGAGGTGGTGACCATGCGATCAATCCTGCCCACCGATCGGGCGCGGCGCAGTGCCGGGAGTCCTGCAGGCCGGGATTCGGCTGGCAAGATTTGTTCGTGAACTCGAAAGATTGAGCGTTCAACGGGAATAAGAGCCGCGCCGGGCCCAGTTGCTTGAGCATTGAACAACTGGATCCGCTGCCACCGACACCGAGGAGACATCTATGAGCACCTTTCCCGCCGAGCTGACCGGCGATTACGACATCGACCCGGCCCACAGCACGATCGGATTCACGGTCAAGCACGCGATGGTGTCCACCACCCGCGGGCACTTCGACTCGTTCAGCGGAGGCGCCACCCTGGACGCGGCCAGCCCGGAGAAGTCCACCGCCTGGGTGGACATCGAGGCGACCAGCGTGAACACCGGTCAGAGCCAGCGTGACGGCCACCTGCAGAGCCCCGACTTCTGGGACGCCAACCAGTACCCCAAGATCACCTTCCGCAGCACCTCGGCCAAGCTGGACGGCGACGACCTGGTGATGACCGGCGACCTGAGCATCAAGGGCAACTCCCGGCCGGTCGAGATCCGCTGGGAGTTCGGCGGCATGGCCACCGACCCGTTCGGTGCCACCAAGGCCGGTTTCGAGGGCACCGCCACGATCAACCGCTCCGACTGGGACCTGACCTATAACGCCGCCCTGGAGACCGGTGGCTTCCTGATCTCGGACAAGGTCAAGCTGGTGCTCGACATCGAGGCCAGCAAGAAGTCCTGAGCCTGAGCCTTCTCCCGCTGCACCCGCGAGTGCGGCGCCCAAAGGGTTCATTTCCAGCCGGATCTGAACCATGGGTGCCGCACTCGCGTAATGTCAGCGTGTTGTTCACTCCAGCTCCAGCCGCAATTGGCCCCCGCTACGCCTGCCGACGATCGACTGATCCCGCCCTGATGCAGCTCAAGGAATGGGACGGCCGGCGCGATGACATCACTGCCCGCCTTGTCATCGCCGGTATCCACGGCCGGCTCAGGAGCTCAGATGCCGCCGCTGCGCCAGGACACCCCGGATCTGATCAACCACTGGACCCCGATGCCAGAACTGGACGCCGGGCGCGCGCTGCTGGCCTGCTATGCGATCTACCCCGGGCAGCCGGACCTGTTCGATCTGGTCAGCGCCTACCAGCAGCCGCTGCGGGCGACCGGCCGGTTCGCCGCGGTGGAGCAGCCCTGGCTGCACTCCACCATGCAGGGCCTGGCCTTCCTCGACGACCTGCCGGCCAATGCCGCGGTCAGGCTGGCCGAAGCGATGACCGATCGGCTGTCCGGGCTGGCCGCACCGATCGTGACGGTCGAGCCGCCGCTGGCCCGCGACGGCGGGGTGGATCTGCCACTGAGCCCGATCAATGAGCTGGCCCAGGTCCGGGCGGCGGTGCAGCAGGCCGCGGCCGACGCCCTGGACCTGCGGGATCTGTACCTGCTCCCGGGCCAGGCCGGTCAGTTCGATCCGCACATCAGCCTGGCCTACGCCAACCAGGGCATGGACTCCGCACCGATCCGGCGGTTGCTGGACGCCGTCCCGCACCCGGCGCTGACCCTGACCCTGAACTCGTTCGCGGTGATCGCGCTGCGCCGCAGTAACCGAACCTGGCACTGGAGTTCGGCGATCGCGGTGCCGGCCGGGCGGCGCCGCCGCGCCGTCCTCACCTGATCGGCGGGATTCACCGGCTCTGCCGCTCCCGGCCGATACGG
>CALMAR010000487.1 GCA_937859855.1 uncultured Kineosporia sp. | reverse complement strand
CCGCGTCGCCGACGACTTCGAAGTCCCGAAGGGGCTCGCCTTCTCGAGCGACGAGATGAAGCTCTACATCGCCGACTCCGGCCGCACCCACGGCGAGGACCTACCCCACCACATCCGCGTCTTCGACGTCGTCGACGGCAAGACGCTCAAGGGTGGCGAGGTCTTCGCGATCTGCGAGCCGGGGTTCTTCGACGGCTTCCGCTTCGACGAGCGCGGGAACCTCTGGAGCTCGGCTGGCGACGGCGTGCACGTGTTCGCCGACGACGGCACGCTGATCGGCAAGATCAAGCTGCCGGAGACCTGCGCGAACGTCTGCTTCGGGATGCTCCGTAACGACCGCCTGTTCATGACCGCGACGACGTCGGTCTACGCGATCTACCTCCTCGTGCGCGGGCACCGCACGTTCTGAGCGCCCGCCGCCCCGGGGCGCCGGTCGGTCGCTCCCCCCCCCGCGGGACCACGACCCTAAGCACTACGCGGCTGCGGTGGAACGAACGTGTACCGCTTCTGCTGCATCGGCCACAGTCTCTGCCAGGTGGCGAACCAGATGTCCAGTCTGTATGGCTCCACGCCAAGAGCAGCGAGATAACCAATGAGCAGATCAGCGCGAGGCAGCTTGTTGCTGTCGTCATGCAACATGTCGTGGACAGTTGCTCGTGGTGCGACGTACTTACGACGGGCCGCCCTGAACTCGATCTGCCGGAGGGGAGGACTGCCAGCCCAGATCCTGATCTCCCGAAGTAAGGCTTTGAACTCTGGGATGGTCGTCTTGACGTCCGGAACGGGAGATGGGAGCCGCATAGCTCGACGCGACCGCGAGCCATGGATGTCCACGATGTCATCGACGTGCTTCGTGCCCTGGCTCTTCCCCGCGCCGTCGGCAGCCCGGCGCCACGCCTCCCAAACGGAAGGATCCTGGCCGAAGGCTTTCGCGATCCTGTAGACCGTGTTTGGGCTCGGAACATCTAAACCCGATAAGGCCTTTGAGAGGGTCGCAATCGACACGTTAGTCAGCTCAGCCACTTCACGGAGCGGCTTGTCTTCGGTCATGAGCCTCAGCCGCTTGGCGAAGCCCCTCGCTGGGCCCTCGCCACGAACCGGGTTGTAGTGGCGGCCCATCAGATCTCCTCCGCTTCACGGAGCAGGTGGATGCCGACCAAGCCACAGACCAAGATCAGTTCGATCGCGGCCGCGGACGGCATGCCGCAGAGAACGAGAGCAACAGCACTGCCGGCCACGATCACGATGAACGAGAGGCGAATCGCTAAGCGGCGGATGGGGACCTCGGTTGCTCCGGTGATCGGCACCGTTGAGGGCTGAGCGGTGGCCGGTTTGAACACCGAGGTGGGAGTCCCGGATTGCTGGCTTCCTCCGCACTCCCTGCAGTCTGTCAGTGGCCCGTGACCAACAGTGTTTTGCTGCGTATGGATTGGTTGGCCGGGTTGGAGAGTGGCTGGCTTGGGGCGACCGATGGTCAGTTTCCGTTCGTTCAAGGTGCTCGAACGCCAAGATAAGGTCATGAAGACCAACTCCCTGAGGTTGGATCCGTTGGCGCGGACGTTGACGTTCGGACGGTTAGCGTCGGCTTGGCAGGCCGCCGAGGACCGAAGAACGTACAGCTACACGTCTAAGGCATCCCGTCACTCTCAGCAAGAGGTTGAGGCGTTCCCGGACGGGTATGGCGAAACAACAACCTCGAGGTATGAGAGAACCACGGCACCCAACCGCGCAGTCTCGCTTGGACGAAGGTCAGGACGAAGACTGCAGCAGCACACTCGCTACGCAGGAAGCGACTTGGGACAGGACAAGTAGCCCACCGCCGTCACAGCAAGTCGATTGTCCGATCCTAGCAGTGAATTCAGTCACGTCAGTGAACGGGAAAGACTCCTCATGCGATGGGAGTATCCGCGGAAGGGACTCGATTGACTATTTCAAGCCGCGATAGCAACGAGTGAAGCTGGTGAGCTAGCTTAGTATAGAAGAAAAGAAATTTAAGACCGTTCGGATGCGTGTCACTCGACAGGGCGCTCCGTGAGGTTATTCATGACGGAGCCGACCCCATCGAGGCGGGGAGACATCGCAAGGTGGAGCGGAATTAGCACGCGGTTTCTTGTGGTATCAGAGAAACTCGCTCGGTGCGCTGCCAACGCAGCCAAGCCGACATGCTCGTATGCCCGCAACTCGCTTCTACTCCCCGGGAGATGCCCTGATGTATTGCAGTCCGCGCCAACGGATCCAAAACCAGGGCTAACGAGGCCAGTACCAGTACCGCTACGCGGGAGAGTAGGGAGTGGGCGAGACCAATGAGTATTTCGCTCATGGGTATGCCCCCTTTGCTCTGTCCGATTTGCGGTGATCCTTGGAAGTGACCTCGCATTAGTGTTGGTGGAGTGGCCGGCCTTTAACTAGAGCTGCGGACAACCTCGGACGCGGGACGGAACAATCCCAGCCGTAGCAGGCCTCTGACCTGCACCGATGTCCTGAGGGACACTCCGAATGTTTTGCTGACACCTTGTCTTTAGTGCGGGTGTGTCACTCGACAGGGCGCTCCGTGAGGTTATTCATGACGGAGCCGACCCCATCGAGGCGGGGAGACATCGCAAGGTGGAGCGGAATTAGCACGCGGTTTCTTGTGGTATCAGAGAAACTCGCTCGGTGCGCTGCCAACGCAGCCAAGCCGACATGCTCGTATGCCCGCAACTCGCTTCTACTCCCCGGGAGATGCCCTGATGTATTGCAGTCCGCGCCAACGGATCCAAAACCAGGGCTAACGAGGCCAGTACCAGTACCGCTACGCGGGAGAGTAGGGAGTGGGCGAGACCAATGAGTATTTCGCTCATGGGTATGCCCCCTTTGCTCTGTCCGATTTGCGGTGATCCTTGGAAGTGACCTCGCATTAGTGTTGGTGGAGTGGCCGGCCTTTAACTAGAGCTGCGGACAACCTCGGACGCGGGACGGAACAATCCCAGCCGTAGCAGGCCTCTGACCTGCACCGATGTCCTGAGGGACACTCCGAATGTTTGCTGACACCTCACAAGACTCGCCGATAGCGATGCCTAGAGCAACAGAACGTCGGCTATGTGTATTGTCGGTCAGGCCCGTGATCCTCGGATGGCAGCAGGCCAGGTAGCTGCTGAGGGATTAACTGTCTAGCCTGGCAATCGGAAGGACTACCTTTCCGAATGCCTGCTAGTAAAGGCTGCTGATCATTTCGATCAAGGCCAAACTGGCTCGGGCAGGTTGCGGCTATGTTCGGCGTAGGGTCGCCAGATTCGCTGACGGCGGTGATGATCCGGCGAACCAGCCGCTCGGACATGAGCGGCTGATATCGGCGGGAGGGAAGAACCGGACCTCGCCGATCTCGTCCCTTCGGGGACGGATTCGCTGGCGTCGCCGAGCACGCCGGCGTCGAAGACGAACAGCAGTTTGTCGCCCTCATCGGGATGGGGCGCCCAGTCGACCAGGATCAGCCGCCGTGGTCGCCGGTGCAGGCCGATCTCTTCCGCTAGCTCCCGGACCAGTGCTTCGGCTGGGCTCTCGCCGGCCTCGACGTACCGCCTGGGATGTTCCAGCCGTCCTTATAGGTGGGCTTGACCAGCAAGATCCGGCCCTCGGCGTCGCGGATCAGCGCCCCAGCGGTGACCCGGGGCGCGGCCATTGGCGGCGAGGTGTTCTCGTCACCCATAATCGGGACGGCACAGCGTCAGGCGAGTTGGGCCGCCGGGCTAGCCCATCGACCCGCGCGACGTGGCCGATGATCTTGCTGCGTAACCAGGTGATTACGGCTCGCGGGCGATGTAGTGGTGGCGGACCTGCTCGCGGGAGTCCTGCTCGGCGTTGAGGACCAGGGCTAGGGCGTCGTACTGCCGGTTGGCCAGGCGGTAAACGCGGGCGGTCTCCAGCTAGGGCCGGACCCGCCGCTCGGCCGGGAAGCTGCGGCTGTCCACCCCCGGCGCCAGCTGCAGCGCGAGCTGATAGTCGCCGAGTTCGACGCCGACGGACAGGTCGTGCACGGCCACGTTGGTCGGGCCATATGCGGTCCAGGCGCAATTGTCGTCGTCCCCGAGTTTGGCTCCGGCCTACCCGAAACTGCACTTCTCGGCGCCTCTACCTCACTGATGCCCCGTCGGCCACGCACGCCCACCAGCCGTCTGATGGTTAGGAGGAAGACACCACCCGGCGACACAGCCCTCCACCTGCGCCTTCGTTCCCAGTGATCACCCACCGGGTACCCGAAGCCTCATCGTCGCCACGGTTTCGTGTCACGAACCGTTTCACGTCTGCTCGATCCGTTCGGGATGCCTGCGCTCAATCCCGGATGGTCGAGCAAGCTCCAAATCGAACCGACGTTCGATGAGTTCCGGCCCCTGGCCTATCGACGTTTCTGCACTGTCGGTGGTCGCGGATACGGTCAGCAAGACTGCCAGCGAGTAGGAATGGGGATCGGTGAGCGTCAACACGGCCTTTGACACGTACCAGAGTGTCGTCAACGCCAGTGAGCAGCAGGTTAGGACGGCACGTAAACGTCGGAACCTTTTCAAGGATGCGTTCGTCGGGGACGCGGACGTGGATACCGTCAAGCCGTCGGGGTCCCTGGCTCGTGGAACGCACAAGGATCCGATCCACGATGTCGACGTCATCGTCGTGTTCGATCAGGAGGCGCACCCCGCATGGGGTGAGCCGGGAGCCTCGGCCGAGGATGCGCTCAACCACACTCAGACGCGCGTGCGTGAACTGCTCGGCACCAACGGCACCTTCCAGGCCGGAGAGGTACGTCTTACGACTTGGCGCAACCACGCGGTCAAGTGCTTCCTGGACGACCCGGATGCCCCGGACTCCTTCACGGTCGACGCCATGCCCGCGATCAATTCCGGCGACATGTATCGCGTGCCGCAGTTCACTACGAAGACGTGGATCCTTACTCACCCGCAGCACCTGATCGATGAAGTGGCGGCCCGGCACGCCAAGTGGAGTAAGTACGCCGGGACCATCCGCATGCTCAAGGCTTGGTCGGCGGGTCAGGACACGAAGATCAAGTCCCTGGTGATGGAGGTGCTGGCGCTCGACTACCTTCCCGTTGATCGCCTCCGCCCGGTTGCGCTCCGCGACTACTTCACGGCGGCGACCTTCCAGATCGAGAACTGGACTGTGGTCGAGGACCCGGCACACCTCTGCGGCCCTATTCAGAACGACCTCGACTATGAGGCGTTCGCCGCCTGTCTTCGGACGGCCCGCGACGAAGCGAACCATGCGTGCTCGGCACAGGCGCGCGGCGACGAGGCAGCCGCGATCGGGCACTGGGGTAATGTTTTCGGCAGCGACTTCCCGGAGCCGCCGAAGTCGGCGGTGCCGGCCGTGTTTCCTCTGGCGCCGCGGCCGGTGAAGGACACTCCCCAAGGATGATAGCCGCGGAACTTCCAGACATTCGCCGAGTCCCATGGACCGAGGCCGAACCCTCCCGCCTTGAGCGGGACCAGCGGGACGTAGCCCGGTTCGAACCTTCGCTGCAATATGCCGAGCCGGGTGCCAATGTGGGTGATCTCAGGCTCATCCACGGTGGCTGGCATGGCGTCTTGGCACCATGGCCTTTCGAGCGTCCCGAGCCCGACGGCCTGGAAGTCTTGACCGGTGACGCGGGGTTGCAGTTTGTGCTGCTGTATCCAGCGGCATATCCGATGGTGCCGCCGATCATCCGGCCGCTATCGCCAGAGCCGGAGATGGGCGAACGCACCCAGGCGACTTGGCATGTACTGCCAAGTGGAGGCCTGTGCCTGTTCCAGTCCGACGGTGCATGGCGACCCGAGGCAAGCATTGTCGACCTGCTGCTAAAAGCGGCGGGGTGGCGCATCGAATACGCGCTGATGAAAAGGGGCGCCATTGAAGCAATGTCGGTCCCAGGCATCGTGTCAAACGCCTCGTTCGACCATCTCGTGGTCAAGACCGCCGACCTGGCCTCCGACCCGGAACGGCCGAAGCGCAAGACATGACTGCGGACCCTTTCATCATTGTCCCGGGTAGCGCGGCCGACCGGATCGCGAATGCGGATGACGCCAGCGGGAGCCTGTCGCTCAACTATCTGCCATCCGAAAGGCTGTACATCGTCAACCGGGTACACCTCAGGTCGGGTGTTGTTCTCCCGGTTTCGATCCCGCGGGAGTACGAGACGCTCCGCTGGCAGGGGACCGAGCATGAGGGGCAATGGTTCCGGCAACCGAGTGAGCACATCAACCTCACTCATTTCGAGCTTCTGCGACGTCCTGGATCTGCCGTGCCTTTCGACAACTTTAAGGAATGGGTGCCGGGAGTGAGTGACCCTGGCAATCTCACCGGACTGGTCATCACGTACGAGCCGGCCATCACCGAAGAGGCACGCCAAGCGGGCGCCCGGGAGCACGCCGGGTGGATCATCACTCGCGACGGCGTGCGCGCGATCGACATCGAAGTCGAGCCTCAAAAGGTCGGTCTGGAGCAGCTCGCGGATCAGTGGCCTCTCGACAGGTTGCGCCAGGACGTTGTCATGGTGGTGGGCGTCGGAAGCATCGGCGGTGCAGTCGCAGACAACTTGGCCGCCATGGGCATAGGGCAATCGCTTCTCGTCGATCCCGACAGGTTCCTATGGCACAACGTCGTTCGCCATGTCCTCGACAAAGGCTACGTCGGCCGCCTCAAGGTCGATGCTATGAAGCATTACTTGGCACAGCGATGGCCAGCCCATGAGGCAGTGCCAATCGCAGCGGATGTGATCCAGATGGCCGACTTCATCCGCCCGCTCATCGATCAGGTGGATCTTGTGGTCTGTGCAGCGGACGGCATCGCCCCGCGGCGAGTGGTAAGCCACCTGGCGAAGCGAGCCAGACGGCCTTCCGTCCTCGCCTGCGTCCTTAACGACGGCGGCATCGGGGAGGTGCTCCGTCTCCGGCCCGGCCGCCGATTTGGCTGCCTGCTATGCCAGCACGCTGCGCTCGCCGAGGTGGACGGAATCGACCCGGAGGCTGACCAGGAACTTCCCTACGGCACGGGCCTGGTCCACAAGCCGATGACTGCCATCCCGACAGATCTGCATACGGTCGGCAACCTTGCCGCCAAGGTCGCCGTTGCGACTCTCCTTGAGGGCAAGCACGGTGAACCCTACGCCTTACCAGGTGAGCACGGCGTCGTCGGCCTACGAGCCAGCCAAGGCTTGGCTGCTCCCCGGCCGCAGCCCCGGCCTCCCGCCACGGGCGGCCTTCTAGGCCCGCAATAGAGCGCGAGATCGCCGACCTAGTAAAGCGTTTCCAAGGAGGACTAACCGAGGAACCTTATGGCCGATCTCGCAGCTCTTGGTCCTAGCCTGCACGGAACAGCACGGCGACAGGATGGCCAGATCAGTTCGTGAGTCCAACGACTCGAGACTTTAGCTATACCCTGAATCGTGAAAAGCCACATAATTCCGTCACACAGAGCCCGGAAGGGCGTCGGCCGAGTCGGGGAGAGCAGCCGGTGGCGCGAGGTCTAACGTACGCCGATGCAGTCCGTCTTCTCGGTGGTGACACGAACGAGGCCTGGAAGGCCTTTGACCTGGTTACCGGTATCGCTGCATTGGCTGGTGCGATCGCTTTCCCCAGTGCTGTGCTTGGCTGGCTTGACGCCCGGAACGACTTCGTCCGGATCAGTCGCGAGCTGTGGGCGTCAGGGTTACGCAGAGCGGAAGACAAGAGCCGCTTGAGCCGAACCCAGCGCCTACAAGCTGCTCATGCGGTGATCGTGGTGTGCGCATTCTTTGAGGCGTTGCAACAGGCCGACCTGCCTTTCCGCTTCGGGGATCTCAAGCTTGACGCTCGTGATATGAGCCGGATTGTCACGGACCAGGCACTCGATAACAACGATGAGAGGGCCTCGCAGTTCGTGGAGCTATTGCTTGATGTCGACCGGCTACTCCCAGAGGCTGACACATCGGCGGAGGCGTTCGAGAATCACTTACATAGCCATTATCAAGAGGCAGCTCATAGGCTCATCAGCTTTATCGAAGGGCTTGTCACCAGAGACCGGCTCAACGATACCCAATGGGCTCGTTTCGTAGAAATTCTGGAGCTGGTCCCAGACAAGGCCACCGAAAGATATCGGGCGTTGCTCCGGCAACTCGCTGCAGAGTTTGGAGAGGTGGCCTTCTGGGTAAACATGCGTGAGCACCAAGCCACTCGCAGCGAGGTGCGCTCGATCGAGCCGGCGCTGGTTCGGTTGGAGCGGCTCCTGGTCGAGTTCTCATCGGGGGCCCCAGCGGACGAGCGGCGCATCGCCCTTCACAGGATCTACAGCACAGCCCTCGAGCGGGCTGTTATTACATCCGGTGAGGAGCCAGATGGCATATCCGTGCCGACACTCGGCAAGGCCCATATCCCGCCGAGTTTCCGAGAAGCTCCGGCACCGCCGTCGGGCGAAGACTCCGGCGACGAAAGATTTTGGAGCAGCCGACCTATACGGACCGATATCGAGGGTTATCTTGTCAAGCAATTCACCAAGCCACGAGCACTTGAGGCGCCGATACTAATCTTGGGGCAACCCGGCGCGGGTAAGTCGGTGCTTATGCGGGTGCTAGCGGCGCGCTTGCCACCCGGCGACTATGTGCCGGTCCTGGTCACCTTGCGCGAGGTCTCTGCGACTCTGGATCCCCTTGAGCAGATTGAACAGGCACTCCGTGCTGCGCTCAACGAACGGGTGCAATGGCGCGATCTAGTCAATTCCGGGAAGGGTGCACTTCCCGTCGTTATGCTGGACGGGTTCGACGAACTGATGCAGGCGACCGGCGTCCGGCAATCGGACTATTTGGCCAAGGTTGCCTCATTCCAGCAACGGGAGTCCGACCGTGGGGGCAGGGTAGCGGTCATTGTCACGAGCCGTTCAAGCGTGACCAGTCGGACGATCATGCCCTCAGGAACTTCGATGCTGCGTCTGGAACCTTTTAGCGAAGCGCAGATCGAATTCTGGCTCGACCTCTGGAATCAAGCGAACGCGACAAACTTCGCGCGACTCCGCGTGAAACCGCTCCCGTCTCGGGTGGTATTGCATCATGGTGAACTGGCCAAGCAACCGCTCCTACTCTTAATGCTTGCGCTATACGACGCCGTGGCAAACGCCTTGCAAGAACTTGGCACGGCTGGTGGAGGAGACCGCCTCCTCGGCGTTGAACTCTACGAACGCCTCCTACGCGACTTCGCTCAGCGTGAGGTGGAGAAGTCTGGACCGCGATTAAGCGGTGTCGATATGGAAGAAGCAGTGGAATGGGAGTTGCGAAGACTCGCGGTGGTGGCCTTTGCGATGTTGAACCGCTCCGCCCAGTGGGTAACGGAAGATGAACTCAGCCAGGACTTGGCGGCGCTTAATTTCCCCATGGAGCGGCAGTCGGGGCACGATTTCCATACACCCCTTGCTGCCGGGGAGCGAGCTTTAGGCCGCTTCTTCTTCGTTCACCGGGCTAGGGCACTCCGCGATGGGAAGACGCATCAAGCCTACGAATTTCTCCATGCCACCTTCGGTGAATACCTCGTCGCCCGTATGACTTGGCGCGAGCTATTAGATGTGGCGGCCAAGGCGGAGGCCGTTCGCTTCAGCACCGGAGACGACGATGACGAGCGGCTAAACGCTCTCCTCTCGTTCTCCACCCTTAGCGTGCGCTCGTCGACGATGACCTTCTTGCGGGCGATGGCGTCTCCACTGCCGGTGCCGAAACGAGAGGCCCTCACTCGGCTCCTCATCCGTCTGCACCGCGCCGCGGACCGTACACATGCCGCCGGACGTCTGAGCGGCTATCAGCCGAAACAATTGGGTTTCTCTGCCCGCCACGCGCGCTACTCGGCCAACCTGGTGTCGCTCGCCGCTGTGGCCTCCGGAGGCTTGACCGCGGTACAGCTCTTTGCCGAACCAGTCAGTACTGCCTGGCACCGTTGGCACTCGGAGGCTTTGCTTTGGCATTCACGATTGACAGAGGAGGAGTTCAACGGCTTGCTGAGCAGTCTCCGCGTTGAACGGAGCTGGACCCCCGACGGTGACCGGGATCTCGTAATCACCATCGACGATGGCCGGTCGGACCTTCCCGAGAACTACATGACCTGGTTAGGAGGCTCCAAAGTTGCGAAGCAGGGATTCGGTCTAGGTCCCGGACCGACCAAACTGCGACAACTTGCCGATTTCCAGGTGGGCGAATTGGATGACGTACTGCTCCATACCTTGGAGCCGATTCTCGCCTCTGATTTGGCCTCGAGCCTCCGTACATTCAGCTCGCTTTCCGGCCGTAAGCCGACCTCGGCCCTTCATTCCCTGCTCGAGGTCTGGCTTCTCTCGTCGAACAAGGTGGATGCGGCCAGCAAGGTCGACGCCTATCTGGGGTGCATCCACAGCATGACGACTTACCCGCATGCCGCTGACACCGCCGCCACAATCGACACCTATGTGACGTTGATGGTTAACGCCTTGGCTGCTGATCGGGAGGCGTCGGTAATCCTGGTTCTTGCTGTACTGAAACAGGTAAAAGGGCTTCGGTTGGAGGAGAGCGCCCGCGCGGCCATCGACCGCTGTGTTCATGAGGTGCTAAACCGCGCAGCGCCAGATGAAGACGGGTATGACGAACTGATCTTGTTTCACACTGACGATCCCGGACGTCCTGAACTCAACTAATTCGAGTAAGGCTATTAGTCAGGTCCTGCGTCCGAACAATCCGTCGATTAGGATCTTTATCCAGGGAGCTTTCGAGACGGGTGCTGACGGAGGCCTGTTTCTTGTCCGTAAATCTGATCCAGGGCGTTATTGGCCTCGTAGCGAGATAGTGGCAACTCGATGAATGCCACTATAATTGCAGCTATACAAGTTATCACTAGGACTACTTCAAAAACCGGAAAGAAGCCCCCGGCGGACACTGATGCGACAATGCCCACAATGAGCGAAGCAGTCACAACGATTCCTGCAAGCAAGTACGCGGATATTGTTCCTAGCGACCCGCGCCGAATATCAGCAATAGCTCGGGAAGCAAATACCTCCTCGCCGAGCCGTTTATTGATCATGGCAGCAAGCCTATCGCGATGCTCAGATCTAGCCGCAGCATCGCTTGCGACGTTGAGGTTATAAACACAAATAGCCGATAGAATTACAGGAGCGCCCATAAGAACTGCTCGCTGCGTGTCATCTTTGGTGGCTGCAGCAGCTAGAGCAAGGAACACGACAACCAAGTTCATGGTTTGAGCGACTGATCGCTGGTCAGCGCGTATGTCTGTCTCCATGTCCTTACTTGGCTGGCCATGAGCTCAATTGGCTTAGGGCCAGAAGGCGGTTCAGGCATAGCAACTCCGTTACGGAAGTGGAGACAATACTCGTTGATGTGTTGCTTTGCGGACAGCCATATCCACGCTGAAGTCTTGCAGGTCTGCCGATATTGAACTGTCTATGAAGACGACGATGGCAGGATTGCCGTGCTCATCCCCTCCTCCGCGCCTACCTCACAGAGGATCCTGTCGAAGCCTCGGTGCCAGCGGATCCCGTCGGCATCCGTGAAGTGGACTTCACATTCGACGGGCACATGCCAAGGCTCATTGATTGTGACGCCCCAATGCCCATTGGGGCCAACTTGCGGGCACATGACTGAGATCGGCTGGATGGATCCAACTACGGGACGAGCGGCCATCCTCACGGCGTGGATTGGGAGAGCGCTTGCGTTCGCCACGATCAGACGCATGGGGTCGTCGGCAAGCCAGACCTCGCCTTGGACCCATACCGCAACAAGGCGTGCTTGCGCTTCGCGGCCTAGTCGCACATTACGACGGTAGGAGCGCGCCGCGTAGACAACACTGCCAGCGGCGATCACTGTGGCGGTGGCTTCTATCCAGCTGGGGACATCGCCCATGCTCACATTCACCGACACGAAGGCTAGCTCTCTGACCCGGCGGGGGCGAGTTCTCGCTATGACGAGGTTGACGATTCGGGCCGCTTCAGCCGGGAGCCTAAGGCGGCGGCGGCGCGCTGATCGGACTCGCTGACCCAGGCGGCGTAGACCTTGAGGGTCGTGGTTCCTCCGCCGCCGTGGCCGAGGCGACCGGCGATGGTGCGGATGTCTACACCCGCTGCGAGCAACTCCGTGGCGGAGTAGTGGCGGAGCTTGTGCAGCGTCGTCTTGATGCCCAGGCGCCGGGCCATTCGGTCGTAGCGCTGAGTCGCAGTGTCCGGCGCCAACGGTTCGGAGGCATCAGGCGCTGACGAGAACAGATAGGCGTCCGGTGGCACCTTCACATGGAGTTTCTCCGCCTGGTCGTCGATCCTGGCGACGTAATCCCGCAGAACAGTCACGGTTTCGTCATCGAGGGCGATGCGCCGCTGCTGGTGAGTCTTGGTGTCGGCTCGAACAAATTCACCATCGATTCGCTTGAGGCCCGCTCGAACCCGCAGCAGCTTCGAGTCGAGGTCGAGATCCTCGCGCAGCAGGGCGCAGAGCTCACCTCGCCGTGCCCCGGTGGTCATGGCCGTCCAGACAAAGGCACCCCAATCCTCGTCCTTAAAGGCCTCAGCTAGAAGCCGAGCCGCTTCGTCCGGCGTCGGGGGCGAGGGGTTTGACTTGGTCGGCCCAGGCGGCTCAGCGTTGTCGAGCGGGTTCTGGCTGATCCAGCGCCAGCGCACCGCCCGGGAGAGCGCCGCACTCAGGATCCAGTGAGCCCCGCGGATCGACGACGCCGACAGCGGCTTGCACGGCACCACCCGGCAGCTCTGATCGCAGTGATGCAGTCTCCGGGTCCGGTGAGCAACGTGTTTCGTCCTTCCGCCGCAGCGCTCCCGGCAGCGGCGGAGCTGGGCGTAGAAGCCATCGAAGACGTCGCCATCGAGCTGGCTCAGTTTCAGCGTTCCTAGCGCCGGGCGCAGATGTCGATTGATCAAGCCTTCATACCGGGCCCGCGTCGTTGGTTCGACGTCGACGACCTCGAGGTAGCGATCGAGGAGCTGGTTGACCGTGGCCTTGGTGCGCGGGTTCCGTCGCTCGTCCAGCTGGGCCAGCAGCTTGGTACGGACCTTCTCAGCTTCACTCGGGCTGTCGGCCAGCTCGACCAAGTCGTGCCGCTTGCCGGTCAGCGGATCGACGCCCGCGTAGACCCGGACCCGGAAGTGGCCGCTCGGCAGCTCGTCCACGCTGCCCCGATTGCGCCGCTGCCGTGCTGCCATGACTTGAGCGTACGCCGTTCGTGTCACAAACCGTGTCACGCAGCGTCAACTAACGATCTTGAGATGAGCGTTTGCGCTGGTCAGACCGGTGCCCCCGAGAGGGATCGAACCTCCGACACACGGTTTAGGAAACCGTTGCTCTATCCGCTGAGCTACGAGGGCGGGTGGCAGCAGGTTAGCGGACCAAGGACAGGTGTCCCGGGCGTGTGGTCGACGGGCCGAGGCAGGTCAGGGAGAGGGCAGGCGCGACGTCGTTCCGGCGTCCAGCTCGCCTCCGAAGTAGTGCTGCAGGACATCGCGGAAGACCGGCTCCTGCGGTGCGGCCAAGGTGAACAGCGTCATTGACGAGTGCAGCTTCATCGCGTCGACCGAGCCCAGCACGTCCTCAGCCGAGACGGAGTCCAAGTCAGCTAGAGCGGCAGCGCATTCGAGCAAGCGCGGTCCCAGCACCGGATGCCGCAGATAAGCCCGGGCCTCATCCAGTGATGAGAGGGCGTAGCGCTCGGCCATGGAACTGCGTCCCAATCCGCTCAGCTGCGGAAACACGAACCACATCCAATGACTCAGCTTGCGGCCGCGCCGAAGTTCGGCCAAGGCTCGCTGGTAGGTCCCGCCGTCGTCCTGGGCCACCACGAAGCGCTCAAGCCTCAAGGGATCGGCCGGTTGGTTCACCATTCGCCGATTGTGTCAGGCGGCTACCTGGCTGAACGCCCTACTGCGTATCCATCCGGTGGCGGATCTAACTAGAAGTGCTCAGATCGATACGATTCGTAGTCACTACGAATCTTCGCAGTGCAGCAAACCCGTGAAGCCGAAGAGCCGTAGGGAGGTCAGCTGCCGCCGTGCGTCACGTGAATATGCTTCCGGCACCAGCGAGGCGGATCCCCCGGCGCTCCGGGCGCCTCACCGTGCTGCCCGTGCTGCTGGCACTCGTCGTCGTCCTGCTCGTGGTGAATCTTGTTGTGGTTCTGGGCCGTGACCCGCGCCCTCTGCTGACCAAGACCGACCAGTTCGGCGCCCTGCCGGTGGGACCGCCCGAATCCACCCGGCCTGCTCCAGTCATTGGCCCGGAGCCGGGCCAGAAAGCCACCGTCACACCACGTTTCGGGGTCTTCGTTGGCACCGACCCCCAAGCTGTGCACGCCTTCAGCACGTGGCTCGGCCGCCCCGTGCGGGACGTCGTCGACTTCTCGCACCGCGACTCCTGGGCCGCGATCGCCGATCCGGACTACGTGCTGGATGGATGGCGGGGCACCCGCTACCGGCTGGTCTACGGCGTCCCGCTGCTGCCGGACACCTTGGAGGCCACGAGGGACGACGCGATGCGGCGGGGTGCGGACGGGGCCTACGACCCCTATTTCGAAGAGCTGGCAACCCACCTGGTGGCCGCCGGCCAGGACGACGCCGTCCTGCGGATCGGCTGGGAGTTCAACCTCAAGAGCTGGGCCTGGGGAATCAACGATGACAGGGTCTTCGTCCAGTACTTCCGGCGTGTGGTGAACGTGATGCGGTCAGTGCCCGGCCAGCACTTCGATATCGACTGGAATCCGAACAATGGGTTCAACCCGTATGACGCGGTCAGCTATTGGCCCGGCAACGCCTTTGTGGATTCGGTGGGGATCGACGCCTACGACGTGGACCGGCACCGCTACCCCTACCCGCGCCGGTGCAGCCTGACCTGCCGGGAACAGCACCAGCAGAACGCCTGGGACGAGGTCATTTTCGGCGGTCCCCGCGGCCTGTCGTTCTGGTCGGCCTTCGCGCAGAGGCACGGCAAGCCGTTCGCACTGCCGGAGTGGAGCATGTGGGATCGGTTCGATGGAACCGGAGGAGGCGACGACCCTTTATTCCTGAACCAGATGCACTACTTCATTAACGCGCCGGCGAACGGCGTCTCGTTCGCGGCCTACTTCAACCTGAATGGCCAAGACGGCCATCACGTGCTGCAGAAGTATTTTCCCGCCGGGGCCAAGCGCTTTCAGCAACTTTTCGGCCCGGAACCCGCGGAAACGCCGTTCGCCAGCGGATCAATGCAGGGTGCCGGTCAGTACCAGTGACTGCGGCCGCCGATGGCCCGGCCCGTGGTCCCGAGCAGAGCCAGGACTGCGCCGACGACGAGAAGGATCACGCCAAGCGTGGTCAAGATCCCAATCTTCGCGATGATCCCGATGATGACGAGGATGATGCCAAGAACAATCACTGCGAGTTCTCCCATCTGTGTGGCAGGCGCCGTGCTGTGACCTGATCACAGCAGAAAGCGCAGATCCTGCAGGATGGCAGCATCTGGGCGGTCTGCCCTTACGGCGCCCTCACTATCCACCCCAGTGCAGGCGCGCACAACCGGAGGCGTGGTTCCAAAACGATCACGCCGGGCGCCCAGCCTCACTTGATCACGATGGTCTGAGTCTGACCCCGATCGGCCCGGTAGATCCGTCCGCCCTGTTCTGGCGAAACGTTGGCGGCTGTCAACATGAACACATAACTGGTGCCACTGGTCAGCCCGTCGAAGGTCATCGATACGTCCCGGCAGGTCTTCGGAGCGGGCACAGTTTTGGTGATCACCGCGCCTTGGCCGCCCACCGGTACCGACGTGATCCGGTACTCGCTGGTGCTCGGATCACCCAGATCCCACCAGGAGATCGTGGCCGAGCCGCTGCCCGGAACGGCGGTGAGATGCCCGACGTAGAGCCCCTTTCCGTGGCTCTGAGGACAGGCCCCCAGCGGTTTCAACTCGTACCGGCGCATCGGCGCGGCCGAATTGAACAACATCCGGCCATGAGGATTTTCTGGAACCTGCACCGCTGGCGTCTGCGGTTCAGCGGGGCGCTGAGCGGCGTCAGCACCACTCGGCCCCTGCGGCACCTCGCGCTGCGAACTCCATTCGGGACGGTGATCGTTGCTCATCCAGGGGTCACCGCCGTCCCAGGTGCTCGGACCCCGCACCGTGGAATCACTCAGCGCCACCCGCCTGCCATTCACGGTGACGCCCTTCGGCGCTGGTGCGGCATCAGGCGGAGACGTTGCTGGATCGGAGCCGCCAACGACGTCCTCCACCAAGGGGGCCGCTGCCCCAGACACGAGCAACCAGCCCAGCAGAACGCCGACGCCGGCCAGCGCGATCGCGATCACCTGTCCCTGCGAGCGACGGGGCACGAGCGGATTCTCCTTTGAAGCCGGTGCACGGGATGTGGTGGGGGATGTGGCGGGATGGTCAGGTGGCGAGTAGGACTGGCCTCAGCCCTGTCGGCGCAAGTGCCGGACCGTGCACTTCCGCAGCCGGGTTGTCACACGATCGGACCAGCGGCGCTGCCATCGGCTTTGGATGAAAAGCTCAATACGCGTAGTGTGCGCGAACGGCACGTATCACGATGCAACCGGCAGGACCTGATCACGTCAGGTGAAGGGTGGCAGGAAGCTCGAGATGAAAGCGAGCAGAGCTCGCCGGAGCTGGAGGCGCCTGGCCCTCGGCGCCTTGGCCAGCCTGCTCACTCTCGCAGTCGCCCCGATCGTGCTGGCCGCTCCGGCCTCCGCCGCACCCTCGAGCTGGGAGCCCAAGCGGACCGAGGAATTCGGGGGTACGGCGTTGCCCTCGGGATGTCAGGCTTACACGGGTCCCTACACCGGCGGTAAGAGCGCTTGGAGCGCGGACGACGCCACCGTGGACAAGGGCCTGCTCAACCTCAAGATCGAGAAGCGCGCCGTAGACGGCCGGAATTGGTCAACCGGGGCGATGGGCTGCTGGAACTGGGCCCAGAAGTACGGCAAGTACGAGATCCGGGCCAAGATCCCTCAGGGCCAGGGTATCGACAGCTACTTCGGGCTGTGGCCGGTGAAGGGAAGCGAGGGGGCCTGGACCGGGGTGGAGCTGCTCGCGCCCGGTTCGGAGACGGCGTACATCACCAATGGCTATGGCACCAAGGCGGAAACCGCACGGGTGGCCGGTGATTACTCCAGCACGTTCCATACCTATCTGATCGAGTGGGCGCCCAAGTACTTGCGGATCACCATGGACGGCGCCGAACTGTTCTTCTCCACCCGCTCCTACAGCGGGGAACGCTGGCCCGGGGTGGTAGTCAGCAACGGCGATGCCCTGACCGGCGTCCCGGGAGCCAGCACCAAGCTCCCGGCCACATTCCAGATCGACTGGATCAAGTCCTACACGTTCACTGGCGTGGCGCCCACCCTGCGCACCCAGAGCACAGCCGCCAAGTCACGAGTGGCGGGCACCCCGACACCGGTGCCGGCCGCGGCACCGACCGTCCCGATCAAGGCTCCGCAGGCCAGTCCATCAGTGTCGGCCGCGACCGAGGTTGCGGCTCAGGAGCCCGCCTTGGCCGGCGGCATCTGGCCGTGGCTGCTGGGGGGCAGCTTGATCGCGGTGGCAGCGGTGGCGCTGCTCAACTATCCGCGGCACCGGGCCAATCAGCGCCAGATCAAACAGGTGCAGGAGCGGGAGCGGGCGAGCGCTGGGCGTCACTGATCGCAGCCAGGTCCGCTCGCGCCACGACCAGGCTGGAGGCCACTGCGGTGGCCAGTGCGCCGCCGGCCGCCAGCGGCATCACCACGGCTCGGCCGTAGGC
>CALMAR010000486.1 GCA_937859855.1 uncultured Kineosporia sp. | reverse complement strand
CTGGCCGCCCACCAGCCCCCCACCCCCGCCGCGCTGATCACGCTCACCCGGCACGAGATCCGACGCCTCCTTACCGCACTCATCAGCGTGGCCCACCCGCCCGGTCACGTCCTAGCCTGGTCGATCTGGCGCCGCGACCACCAAGCCACCGCCCGAGCCAGCCACTACCGGCGAAACGCCCCCGAACATGATCAACAGCTAAGTGGCGCTGCAGTACTGCCCTCCGATGAACGCCCCCGCCTACCTGTACTTATGCATCACTGCTGTTGTCGTCGTTGCGCTATTGCTCGCTTGGTCGCTCATTGTCCTTCGCATGCTGCGTGGGCGGCGTGATGCTGCGCGGATGGTGGGCGTCGTGTTCAAGAGCATGGCAAGCAGCGTCTGCACGACCGTCGCGATCACGGTCAACCACCTAGGGGTCGCACCTGTGATCTCGCTGCGACTCGGCACACTGATGTTCGCCGCAATCACCCTTGCACCTGCCGGTGTCATTCTCGGCCTTACCCGTTCTCGACCTGACGCTCTGGCACGTGGTCGACTGGTCAGACGTCGACCTAGGCGATGCCGACCTAGGGCCGCAGCGATCGGTGCTGGTGTCGCGCTCGCATATCGCCGCGAAGTCGAGCGAGACACCGACCGGGATCGTGAACGCCGCGAGGATCAAGAGGCACCGCCAGAACTTCGCGTCATCCAGGATCTCTCAGATCCTAGTTGTCTCGCCCACCCCAACTGGTCAAACCTCGTCAGCGAGTTGAAGGCGCCGACGGGCCTCTGCATAGATGTCCGACGGTAGCGCGCCACGTGCGGCAATCGCCGCGTTGCTTCTCAAGTGTTCGCGGGTGCTCGTGCCTACCAGGGCACATGACACCTGCGGATGACTGATCGTGAATCGCAGCACGAACTCGTGGCGGGTCATTCCTTGCTCAAGCAGCTCATCGAGTTTGGCCGCCACCCAACGATCCTTTGGCGCCGGTCCCGAAGAGTTGATTGGAACGGTTCCCCAGTTCTTGCCCTCTGTCGTCGTACCTCTTGCCGTGCTTCCCCTGACCAGCACTCCCGCTCCCTGAACGCCTACGCGTGTGATGAGTTCGTCATGCTCGGGCTGCAGAACGGAGTAGGGAATCTGGAATACATCAAAAACACCCATATCGATCTGATCGGGCAGGTTCGGCATTGCCCCAGACATGCCAATAAATCGCACCTTGCTTTCATTGCGCAATCGAAGCAGTTCGTCGACTGTGCCGGCCGCCTCCATCAACTCCCGGGCTGGCGAAACGTGCACCTGGACTAGATCGAGATGGTCGGTTTTCAACCGCTTGAGGCTCTGTTCCACCCCGGCTCGAATGTTTGCCGGGCCGTAGTCATGCGTTTCCGGCGTTGGCATAGTGTTCGGCGGCATCGAAAGAGGACAACCACACTTCGAGGCAAGAAAGTATTCGTCTCGTCGAGAACTTAGGTGGCGTCCTATGATTTCCTCGGCCGGGCCGTAGTCGATGGAGGTGTCGATGAGGGAGAGACCCAGGTCCAGAGCCTCGTTGAGAAGTCTGCCCGCAGCCCTGTCTTCGATACTTGGCCCCGCCAGCTGGTCTGGGCCCCGAAGTTCCATAGCCCCGTATCCGAGGATGGGGATTTCAACTCCGGTCTGGCCCAGACTGCGACTGAGCAATGACATGAGACTGCTCTCCCTAATGTGCGTTCGCGTACACCAGATTCTGGGTAGATGCTGGTGCCGGAGCTCGTGGGTTCTGTCTTACGCTCAGGCATTCGGGGACAACCATTGCCACCCACGGGATCTACGTACTGCTTCTGCGCGGCTCAGGCTGTCCGGCGCCGCAAGGAACCGAAGACGTCGCCTGGGTCGTAGCGTCGCTTGATCTCACCAAGTCTCGTCAGCGCCGGGCCGAAAGTGCTGAGTCCGCTTGCGCCTTCCTTCTCCGCGGGGTCGTCGCCGTCGAAGTTTAGTGGTGTGACCGGCAGGCTGTGCGATGCCATGGCCCGGATGAACGTTCGGGCCCATCGCAACGCGTCGACTTCCTGTTCGGGGGTTGTCCACCGGGCGATCACATTGAGGACGTAGTCGGCTGATCGTCCCTGCACCGCAGTCACCGAGCTGCTTTGCTGGCTAACGGCGAGTCCCATCTGCTGGAAGTAGGCCAAGACCTCAACTCCGCCTGGCGCATTTCCAGCTTGCTGAAGGAAAGTAAGCAGGGCGTCGTCTGTGAGTTTCTTGAGGAAAGACCCCTTCGAGTAGGCGCGAACACCGTGCCTGTTCTCCTCGTCGAAAACCGACTGCAGCGCCGTGTAGTCCCACAACCTCGACTCAACGGATGCGGGACCCATTTCCATCAACGGCGCAACCCAATTGCCGTCTGCGTCGGCTGGGTCGAGGGAGACCGCCCAAATGAGAAAGGCGCCCTCTCGTCGGAGCTGATCTGGCACGTCCGGCTTCACGACGAAGGCCATCCAAAAACTTCGTTCCTCCGAAGCTTCCGCGGCCAGGTCCCGGGCTACGCGAAACGCTGCTGGACCGTCCGCGGCAGCGAACGCGAACTGCGAGACCGCCACTCGAGGACCGAAAGAGTGCAACTGGTACTGGAACCTTGTAGCGACGGCGAAGCGTCCTCCTCCTCCGCGCAATGCCCAGAACAGGTCAGGGTGAGACGTTTCGCTGGCGACAATCTCGGTTCCGTCAGCCAACACCGCTTCGATCGAGAGCACGTTGTCACAAGCGAGACCGAATTTGCGCATGGCCCACCCCATGCCACCGCCAAGCGTCAGTCCTGCAATACCGGTGTGACTGATGGTTCCGAGAGTCGTGCCGAGCCCATGGGCTTGCGTGGCGGCATCAAGTTCCCCGCCGAGCACGCCTGGTTCGGCGAAAGCCACGCGGTTGTCGGCGTCTACATCGATACGCTTCATTTGGGACAGGTCGACGACCAGTCCGTCATCGCAGGTTGAAAGCCCGGCGATGCTGTGGCCACCGCCGCGAACCGCAACAGCGATGCCATGCTCGCGAGCGAAGGCAAGGGCTTCGGCTACATCGGAGCGGCTCAGACAGCGGACGATCAGCCTGGGGTATCTGTCGATGGCCCCATTCCAAACCCTTCTGGCATCGTCATACGCCGCGTCTTCACTGGTCAGGACGGAACCCTCGATGCGCTTGGAAAGAGCAAGAACAGCCTGACGATTCATCGAAGCACGTCTTTCTGATTGAGCCCTGCGATTTTGTTGCCGCCGACCGGCCAACTCGACCGAGGATTGCAACCTACCTACCACCGTAGGTAGTGTCTAGCCTCATCCCGGCCCGCGCATCGGCTGAACCAGGCGCACCACCCCTGGGCCAAGCCGGCCTGGATGTCGCGCCATCGGGGATGCGCCGAGTCGTCCCGCATCCACCATGCGAGCGATCAGCGGTGGTGGCGCGTGAGCTACTCCTTGACTTCTTCATACCGCGACCCGGCCACTGCCTTGACGGTGTCGAGTCCGATGAGAGGGGCCAAGGCACGGGGGGCCCTGGAGGTGTGCCGCACAGAGGACCAGTCCCTGTCAATGTCCTGAGCTGTGGCGAACCCAGAGTCGACCATCCGAATACAGAGGAGAAAGGGGATAAACGGGGTGTTGCCAACAAACCGATCTGGACGGTCGAGCGCGGACTTGCGGATGGACGGCTCAACTAAGTCGCGGGAACGCTGCATCTTGGCCGCGGACGTCAGTAGAGACAGGACCAGTTCGACCAGGGGGGCATCGGAACAGGGTTGAAAGTGAGTGCCGATGACCTGTTCGGACCGAGAGGTTGCCACCCCAGCTTCATGATGGGAATCGATGAGGCGTTGGATCCAATGATGGCTCCGGGATGAACCAAGACGGAATCCAGCCGCTTGAACGGCTCCGCCTTAGTGGATTCGGCTTCAGGGGCCGCCGCCTCGATGACGCCGGGTCGCGCGG
>CALMAR010000485.1 GCA_937859855.1 uncultured Kineosporia sp. | reverse complement strand
GACCAGGTGGGGTGGGCCAGGGCCTGATCCGGGGTGACGTCGCTGAGCTCCGCCCGTGACCGTCCCCGGAAGGGGCCCCCGCTCGCGGTGAGCACCAGGCGCCGGACCTCCGCTGAAGTACCGCCCCGCAGGCACTGGGCCAGCGCCGAGTGCTCCGAATCGACCGGCACGATCTGGCCGGGCGAAGCCGCCCGGGTGACCAGGGCGCCCCCCATGATCAGAGACTCTTTGTTGGCCAGCGCCAGCGTGCTGCCCGCAGCCAGCGCGGGCAGCGTGGGCTCCAACCCGATCGCGCCGGTGATGCCGTTCAGCACGACGTCACAGGGTTGGGCGGCGATCTGGGTGGCGGCCTGGGGCCCGGCCAGGATCTGGACGCCGGCATCGGCCCCCAGCGCCAGCCGCACCGCGTCCGCCGCCCGCTCCGATCCCACCCCGATCAGCCGGACGCCCAGCCGCAACGCCTGCTCCGCGAGCAGTTCCGGCTGCCCGCCCCCGGCGGCGATCGCCCGGACCCGGAACCGGCCGGGGTTACGGGTGATCACGTCGATCGCCTGGGTGCCGATCGAGCCGGTCGAGCCGAGCAGCACGACCTCGCGTGAGGTCACAGCGCGATGCCGACGTACTTGGTCTCCAGGTACTCCTCGATCCCTTCGGCCCCGCCTTCCCGGCCGAAACCGGAGTGCTTGACCCCGCCGAACGGTGCGGCCGGATTGGAGACGATGCCCTGGTTGATCCCGAGCATGCCCGTCTGCAGCGCTTCGGCCACCTTCAGCGCGCGGTTCAGGTCCCGGGTGAAGGCGTAGGCCACCAGCCCGTACTGGGTGTCGTTGGCCATCGCCAGCGCCTCGTCATCGGTGTGGAAGGTGGTGATCGGCGCGGCCGGGCCGAAGATCTCTTCCTTCAGCATCCGGGCGCCCGGCTCCACCCCGGTCAGGACGGTGGGCGCGTAGAAGTATCCGCGATCACCCACCGGCGAGCCGCCGGCCAGCACCTTGGCACCGCTGCTGACGGCGTCGGCGACCAGCTCCTGCACCTTGTCCCGGGTGGAGGCGTCAATCAGCGGGCCCACCTCGGTACCCGGCGCACTGCCCGGGCCGACCTTCAGCGCACCCATCCGGGCCGCGAAGCCCTCGGCGAACTGGTCCGCGACCGACTCGTGCACCAAGAACCGGTTGGCCGCGGTGCAGGCCTCGCCCATGTTCCGCATCTTGGCCAGCATCGCCCCGTTGAGGGCCGCCTCGATGTCGGCGTCGGCGAACACCAGGAACGGCGCGTTCCCGCCCAGCTCCATCGACACCCGCAGCAGCTGCTGGGCCGACTGCTCGACCAGCTTCTGCCCGACCTCGGTGGAGCCGGTGAAGGACAACTTGCGCAGCCGGGGGTCCCGGATCAGCGGTTCCACCACGGCACCGGTCCGGGAGGTGGTGATCACGTTCAGCACGCCCTCGGGCAGGCCGGCCTCGGCCAGGATCCCGGCCAGCGCATACATCGACAACGGCGTGAGGGTGGCGGGCTTGACCACCATCGTGCAGCCCGCCGCGATCGCCGGGCCGATCTTGCGGGTGCCCATGGCCATCGGGAAGTTCCAGGGGGTGACGAACAGGCACGGGCCGACCGGTTGCTTCATGGTCAGCAGGCGGGTGGCGCCGTTCGGGGCAACCGACCAGCGCCCGCTGATCCGGACCGCCTCCTCGGAGAACCAGCGGAAGAACTCGGCCGCGTAGGTGATCTCGGCCTTCGACTCGGCGAGCGGTTTGCCCATCTCCAGGGTCATCAGCAGGGCTAGGTCAGCCGCCCGCTGGGTGAGCAGCTCGAACGCCCGGCGCAGGATCTCGCCCCGGTCCCGCGGCGCGGTCGCGGCCCACGACTCCTGTACGGCCATGGCGGCGTCGAGGGCGGCAGTGCCGTCGCCAATCTCGGCGTCCGGCACCTCGGCCAGAACCTCGCCGGTGGAGGGGTCCTCGACCTCCACGGTCTTTCCGCCGGACGCCGGGCGCCACTGGCCGCCGATGAACAGGCCCCGCGGCACGGCCTCCAGCACTGAGGTCTCCCGGTCAGTCGCGCTCGCGTTCTCAGTCATCCGCCATTCCTCACTCCTGTGCCACCGCGTTCCACTTATTTCGTTGAGCCTAATCGCTTCAGGCCCGTTTTTCGCGGTCTAGATGACCGTTCGAAACGAATCCCGTCGCGTCGTCCGCATCCGGCCGACGTGCTGCCCGGCCGGCCCCGCCTATGCTGACTCTATGCTCGATACTCCGTTCAGCGTCCCGCAGTCCGACCCCTCGAGCCAGCCCGAGGCCGCGATCGCGAAGGCCGGTTTGGGCGCCGATCGGCCACTGGCCCAGCGGCGCAACCTGGTCACCCCGGTGCCCGGCCCGCGCTCCCAGGAACTGGCCCGCCGCCGGGCCGGTGCAGTGGCGGCCGGAGTGAGCAGCGTGATGCCGGTCTACGTGGACCGGGCCCAGGGCGGCATCCTGCTCGACGTCGACGGCAACAGCCTGATCGACCTCGGCTCCGGCATCGCCGTGACCAGCGTCGGGGTGAGCGCGCCGCAGGTGGTCAGCGCGGTGCAGGAGGCGGTTGCCCGGTTCACCCACACCTGCTTCATGGTCACGCCGTACGAGGGGTACCTCGCAGTCTGCGAGGAGCTGAACCGGATCACGCCCGGCGATCACGACAAGCGCTCGGCCCTGTTCAACTCCGGCGCTGAGGCGGTGGAGAACGCGGTCAAGATCGCCCGCCGGTTCACTGGCCGGGAGACGGTGGTCGTGTTCGACCACGCCTATCACGGCCGCACCAATCTGACCATGGCGATGACCGCCAAGAACATGCCCTACAAGGACGGTTTCGGCCCGTTCGCCGGGGAGATCTACCGGGCGCCGATGTCCTATCCGCTGCGCGACAGATTCGGCTGCGACGGCGCCGCCGCCGCGGCCGCGGCGATCGGCGAGATCGAGAACCAGGTCGGTGCGGCCCGGACGGCCTGCGTGGTGATCGAGCCGATCCAGGGCGAGGGCGGCTTCGTGGTCCCGGCGCCCGGTTTCCTGCCTGCCGTGGCCGCCTGGTGCCAGGCCAACGGAGTGCTGTTCATCGCCGACGAGATCCAGACCGGATTCGCCCGTACCGGCGACTGGTTCGCCTGCCAGCACGAGGGCGTGGTCCCCGATCTGATCACGGTGGCCAAGGGCATCGCCGGCGGCATGCCACTGTCGGGAGTCACCGGCCGGGCCGAGGTGATGGACTCCGTGCACGCCGGTGGCCTGGGGGGCACCTACGGGGGAAACCCGGTGGCGTGCGCGGCCGCGCTGGGCGCGATGGCCGCGGTCGAGGAGTACGGCCTGCTCCGGGCGGCCACCCGGATCGGGGAGCAGGCCACGGCCCGGCTGCAGGCGATCGCTTCCGAACACGATTGCGTGGCCGAGGTTCGCGGGCGGGGCGCCATGCTGGCGCTCGAGATCGTCCGGCCCGGATCGATCGACCCGGACGCCGCCCGGGCCACCGCGATCAGCCAGGCCTGTCATCAGGCCGGCGTGATCACGCTGACCTGCGGCAGTTACAGCAATGTGCTCCGGCTGCTGCCCCCGCTGGTGATCGGGGACGATCTGCTGGCGGACGGGCTGAACGTACTGGCGCAGGCGGTGGCCGCCACCGCGCCGGGCTCCGCTTCCCGCGCCACCACCCGCCCCGCCACTGAGGCCGCGGCCGAGGCCGCCGCTGACTGAACGGTCACTCACTGGCGGTAGCTGAACCCCGGGACTGGTGCGTGAAGATTTCTCCACGCCCAGTGACGAAGACGGCTGATTAGGGGGGTCCACGCGCCTCAGCGTTGTGCCATGCTGACGCACAGCTTCATGAATGTGCTGCAGATCGGCGGTGCGGCCGTGCCGCCCGACTGCCCGCAGGCTCCGCCCGTCTTCCCCCGGGGGTAACCATGGCCCGCGCACGCCGGACGCCGGCTGCGACAGCGACCTCCGACCTGCCGGGCCCGCGCTGGCAGCCGCTGCTGAATCCGCCGCCGGTACTTTCTGGCCCGGGCAGCGCCGAACCAGCCCGGCAGGCGCAGTTCACCGCTCTGACCGCACTTCTGCGCGAGGGCGGCCCGCAGATCGTGTACCAGCCGCAGCTGTCGTTGTCCCGGATGGCGCTGGCGGGCTACGAGGCCCTGGCCCGTTTCCCGGACATGTCCCGGGGGGCGGCAGCAGGCCGCAAAACGCTTGGGACGCACGCCTGGTTCGAGGTCGCCCACCATCTCGGACTCGGACATCAGCTCGAGGCGATGGCCGTTCAGCGAGCGCTGGAGAACCGGGAACGCAGGCCCGCCGGGACCACGCTGGCGGTGAACCTGTCTCCCGCCGTGCTGACCGGCTCCGTGCTGCCAGCTGCGCTGCCCGCCGATCTGTCCGGGATCGAGATCGAACTCACCGAGCACGAGTGGCTGCCCGGGAACGGCCGGCTGCGGCGGATACTGGACCGGCTGCGCGAGCGGGGTGCCCGGGTGGCGATCGACGACGTCGGGGTCGCGCACTCCGGGCTGCGCCGGGTGATGGAGCTCGCGCCGGACCGGATCAAGCTGGACCGCCATCTGGTGCACGGGGTGAGCCGGAGCTCGGCCAAGACCGCGCTGATCCGGTCCCTGGTGGATTTCGCTGAGCAGATCGGGTCGGACGTCTGCGCCGAGGGGGTCGAGACGCTCGAGGATCTGCGGGCGCTGGCTGAACTGGACGTCGGGTACGCGCAGGGCTGGGCGATCGGGTTACCCGCCCCGGCGTTCACCGACGTCGAGAGTGCGGCCTCGCTGGCCAGCCAGGAATCGCTGCGCGGCCTGCTGGCCAGTTCGGTGCCCTCAGCGTTCCAGGTGGACGCCAACGTGGGGGTCGAGCACCTGCTGTCCCGGCTGGCGTCGGTGACCAACCTACGCCAGCTGGCCCGGCTGACCGCCGGCTATGCCGGGGTGCACGGGGCCGCCCTGCTGGGGCTCAGCCTGCGGTCCCCCGGCGGC
>CALMAR010000484.1 GCA_937859855.1 uncultured Kineosporia sp. | reverse complement strand
GCGCAATGGCCAGAAGATTCGGCTGCGGGGCAAGGGCCGGCCGTCGGAGTACGGCGGTGATCCCGGTGATCTGGTGGTCACAGTGTCGGTCGAGCCGCATCCGGTGTTCAGCATCGATGGGCGTGACGTCCGGATCACGGTGCCGGTGACGATCGCCGAGGCGGCGATGGGCGCGCAGATCGAAGTGCCGACTCCACAGGGCGGCCGGGTCACGCTGAAGGGCGGGTGCTGCGGGTCCGCGGGCGGGGCGTTCAGTCGTCCAAGGGGGCTGGTGATCTGCTGGTCTCGGTGCAGGTCGCAGTGCCGCAGCGCCTGAACGGGGCGGCCAAGGACGCGCTGGACGCGTTCGCCGAGGCGACCAGGGACGAGAATCCGCGCCGGGTGCTGTACGACAGCGTGCCTGATGCGCACGCCCAGGGCCAGTGATGACCGCCAGTAGCCCTGGTCGCGCGACTGGCTCCACGGGTCGTGCCGGGGACGGCGACGATCAGCAGGGTTTCGGCGCCTTTTTCGGCCCTGGTCGTCATGATTTCGCGGTCGACCCGGACGCGCCGATCTTCGTGATCTCGGTGGCCGCGCAGCTGGCCGGGATGCATCCGCAGACCCTGCGGCAGTACGACCGGCTCGGCCTGGTCATTCCGGGCCGGACCTCGGGGCGCGGCCGGCGCTACTCGGCCCGGCATGTGGCCATGCTTCGCGAGGTGCAACGGCTCTCCCAGGAGGAGGGCGTGAACCTGGCTGGAATCAAGCGCATCCTGGAGCTGGAGTTCGAGGTCCGGGCGCTGCGGGAGCAGGCCGAGGAACTGGCCGTGCAGGTCGACACCCTGCGCACGGCGATGCATCCGGGGCATCGGGTGTTCGCGGCGGGCAGCGGCGGCGATATCGTCGCCGTCCCGCCGGGGCGCCGTCCGCAGCGCACGGCGAACTCCGCCGCGCTGGTGGTCTGGCGCCCGCGCTCCCGCTGACCCATCTCCGGTAGCGATGTCGCTACTCAGTGCTTAAGTATTGCTACTCTGCGCACATGATAGGCCATTCAGCCGAGCGAGGCGGCTGGGCGGCGATCCTGACCCTCAGCGCATTGGCGCTGGTCTCCTGTTCGGGCCAGCCTGAGGCTGGAACGACGTCAGCGCCGTCGTCAGCGCTTGCCGCGGCTGCGGTGTCCTCCATGCCCGGGCCGGTGGCGGACGGGCCGGTCGCCTGGGAGCAGCGCGCCTATCTGTCCGGGTCCGGGACTCCGGTGCCGATCCAGGTCCGGCTGCATCCTCTGCAGCGGCTGCGCGCCCGGGTGCTACTGATCGTGGACCTGTCCAGCAGCGAGACCACGCTGATCGACCCGCCGTTCTGCCGCACCGATCACTGCGCCGATCTGAGCGGCGTCTCCCTGATCAACCCTGGGACCCGGACCAGGTTCGGACCGCTCCGATCAGGCTCGGCCGGGCCGATGATGACCAGCTCAGCCCAGAATCGGGTGCTGGCGGCCGGAAAGGTTTACCGGTTCGGTGCGCTGTTCGCCGATCCTGGATCGGCCACCGTCACGGTCGATCTGCAGCGAGCCGGTCTGGCGGCCAGAATCCCGATCGAGAATGGTTTCCCACCGGCCAATCTGGTCTCCACCCAGCCAGCTGGCCCTGGTGACTGGGATCCCGATCTGGTCACCGTCGGGTCCGTGGTCACCGCGCCGATCCCGGCCCTGGCCGGCCAGTTCGCGGCCAACCGGAACCCGCTGATGGTCAAGATCGCCGGCCCTGAGGTCAGCAACGGGCCGGGACTGATGTCCATCAGTTCCGATCGGCTGTTCAAGCCGAACTCGGCCGAACTGACCCGGCGAGGACCGGCCCTGATTCAGCGATCAGCCAATCTTCTTGCCGCGCAGGCTGATCCGAGTGGTTCAGTACTGGTCACCGGCTACAGCGACGCCGAGCAGGCCACCGTGCTGACCGGCCAGCAGGCGCAGGTGATCGGACGAGCGCTGGCCGCGAAGCTGGGCCGATTCAGTCTGCGCGCCCGGGGAGCCGGTTCAGTCAACCCGGTCGCGGCCAGCACCACCAGCCTGGGCCAGGATTCACCTGCCGGACGGGCGCTGAACCGGCGGATCGAGATCAGCTATCAGCCCCGGATCAGCCAAGACAGTCAGGTCGCAGCGCAATCCGATTCCAGGCCGTCCCTAGCAACTGGTGGTGCCACCGGAGCGTCGTCCGACTTGCGACCAGCCCTGCCACTGGCCGCGCCGACCGGCCCGGCCGGGCCGACCAACCCGGTCGCGCCGAGGGACCCGA
>CALMAR010000483.1 GCA_937859855.1 uncultured Kineosporia sp. | reverse complement strand
GAGTAGACCAGCTGGCCGGAGGCGATGGTGTGGAGCACCCGGGCGTCGGCGACAGTGGCCGAGAAGCGTTGCGCGGCAGCTGCTCCGGCGAACGGATCACGATCCAGCACGGTCAGGTCGGCTCGCCGCCCAGGCGCCAGCATCCCGCCGTCCGGGTCATGATTCACGTAGGCGGACCCGGCGGTGAAGGCCCGCATCGCCGCGGCCAGCCCGAGCCGCTCCAAGGGCAGGAACGGCGGCATTGATCGCCGGGCCGGATCGACCCGGCGGACCGCCACCTCGATCTGGGCCAGCGGATCCGGGGTGGACACCGGCCAGTCCGAGCCCATCGCCAGCGTCGCCCCGGCCGCCGCCAGCGAAGCGAACGGGTACTGCAGCCCAGCTCGCTGGTCGCCCAGGAACGGAATGGTCAGGTCGTCCATGGCTGGTTCGGACTGAGCCCAGAACGCCTGGCAGTTGGCGGTGACGCCGAGTAGGCCGAACCGGGGCACATCGGCCGGGTCGATCAGCTGGATGTGGGCCAGATGATGCCGGTTGCCCCGCTCGCCGTTGGCGGCCCGGGCGGCCTGCACCGCATCCAGCCCCACCCGGACCGCCCGGTCACCGATGGTGTGCATGTGCACCTGGAAGTCCAGCCGGTCCAGTTCGGTCACCGCCTCGCGCAGCAGATCCGCGCCGACGTAGAGCAGGCCGCTGGGCGGCCCATCTCCCGGGCCTGAGCAGGACAGCTGGTAAGGGGCCAGCAGGGCCGCGGTGTGGTTCTCCATCACGCCGTCCACCATGATCTTCACCGTTGACGCCGAAAGGCCTGGCTGCGACACCCCTGATCGCTGGGCGATGAAATCGCCGATCTGATCCAGCCCACGATCGCGTTCCCACCACAGCGCCGCGCGCACCCGGCCGGTCAGCGCGCCGTCCGCAGCCAGCCGCTGGTAGGCGGCCAGCGTCGGCGAGGTCACCCAGGCGTCCTGCCACCCGGTGATCCCAACCGAGTGCAGGTGCGCCTGAGCGACCCGGATCGCGTGCATCCGCTCCGCCGGGCCGGGCGCCGGCAGGTGGTCGTTCTCGAACCGGTAGGCGGCGCCCTCGATCAGATGACCGGTCAGCTCGCCGTCCGGGTCCCGGCCGTAACGCCCGTCCGGCGGATCGGGGGTGTCGCGGGTCAGCCCGGCCAGCGTCAGGGCGGCCGAGTTCACCCAGGCCTCGTGCACACTGGCGTTGAACAGGAACACCGGGCGATCGCTCACCACCCGGTCGAGGTCCCGCCGGTGCGGGCTGGCCGACTCGAAAGCCGTTGCTTCCCAGCCGCTACCGTAGATCCAGGTGCGTTCGGGATGGTCCGCGGCGTACTGCGCGATGGCGGTCCGGTAGTCGTCCATCCCGGTCAGCTCGTGCAGAGCCAGGTTGATCAGGAACCGCCCGGCGAACATGGGATGGACATGCGCGTCCTGGAAGCCGGGCACCACCAGCCTGCCGGGCAGATCCAGCCGCTCCACCCGGCCCGCGAACGCGAGCATCTCGTCGTCCGTGCCGATGGCCAGGATCCGGTCCCCGCGGATCCGTACGGCCAGCCGGGCGGGCGCTTCGCCGGGCTGCTCGAATCCGGCCCAGACCCGCGCGCCGGTGATCACCAGATCGGTCATCCGCTGATGGTGTCAGCCCAATCCAGTTCGTGCCCCAGCGCGATAGCCGGGCCAGGGCGTGAAAACCTATGGGCTGTGACCTCCGCGCCGCCGCTGCCCGCCGGGATGCCGGCTGCTGCGCTGATCGACCTGGAGGCGATCCGGCACAACGTGCGGGTGCTGGCTCAGCGCGCGGCGCCGGCCCAGGTGATGGCGGTGGTCAAGGCCGACGCCTACGGGCACGGGTTGATCCCCTGTGCCTGGGCGGCGCTGGACGGGGGAGCCAGCTGGCTGGGAGTGGCCCAGCTGTCCGAAGGACTGGCCCTGCGGGCGGCTGGTATCGGCGCCCCGATCCTGGCCTGGCTGACCGTTCCCGGTGATACCTACCGGCAGGCGATCCAGCAAGGTATCGACCTGGGCATCAGTACCCGCCGTGCCCTGGATGAGATCGCTTCTGCGGCAAGGGAACTGCACAGGCAGGCCCGGATCCAGCTGAAAGCTGACACCGGCTTGAACCGTAATGGCATCGCCCCGGCCGACTGGACCGGCCTGGTCGGCGCGGCGCTCAGGTATCAGGACCAGGGGCTGGTCGAGCTGGTCGGCGCGTTCTCGCACTACGCCTGGGCCGACGCCCCCCAGCATCCCACCGTGGTGGCCCAGACCGAGGCGCTGCGCCAGGCCATTGCCCAGGCGCAGCGACTAGGAGCCCGTTTCCAGGTCACCCATCTGGCCAATTCCGCCGCCACCCTGACCAATCCCGACAGCCACTTCGATCTGGTCCGTCCGGGACTGGCGATCTACGGGCTGTCCCCGGTGCCGCAGCTGTCGTCGGCCGGCGAACTCGGCCTGCGCCCGGCGATGACCCTGGTCGCCCGGGTGGCCAACGTGAAGGCCACCCCAGCCGGGGAGGGAGTCTCCTACGGGCACGCCTACGTCACTCCCGAGGCCACCGTCCTGGCCCTGCTCCCGATCGGTTACGCGGACGGGATCCCCCGCCACGCCGGCAATCTCGGGCCGATCGAGCTCGGCGGGGCCCGGCACCGGGTGGCCGGGCGGGTCTGCATGGACCAGATCGTGGTCGACCTCGGCCGCGATCATCCGGACGAGGATCCGGCTGATGTACAGGAGGGCGATGTTGCGGTGATCTTCGGCTCTCCTGACCGGGACGAGACCGGCGGGCGGGACGGCCGATCGGTCCGCCCCACCGCCCAGGACTGGGCCGACATCGCCGGCACGATCAGCTACGAGATCGTCGCCCGGATCGGCGCCCGGGTACCCAGGATCCATCTCAACCAGCGGCACCCGGAAACGGTGGCCGCCAATGGCTGAGCGCGCCAGCAAGGGCCTGATCGGGCTGGGCATCGGCCTGGCCGCCGCCGGGGTCGGCACCGTGCTCGGCCTGGCCGCTGAGCGAGCGGCGGTGGCCCGGCGGATCCGGCCCAGCCCGGACCTTCAGGACGCCCCTGTGGACGACGGCCGGGGCGGCCCGCCCCGGGGGGCGCGGCGCGGGGGGGCGCGGGTGGGGCGCCGCGATGACGGCGTCCCCCTGCATGTGGAGGTGGATGAGATCGCCGCCTTCCAGGAGGACGGCCAGGCACAGCAGGCGGGCGCCGGCGACCCGGCGTTGACCGTGGTGATGAGCCATGGTTACGCGCTGACCTTGGACTCCTGGCACTATCAGCGATTGGCGTTGCGCGGCCGGTACCGGCTGGTGCTCTGGGATCAGCGCGGACACGGCCGATCCGGCACCGGCCCGGAGGGTTCCTCAACCATCGATCAGGCCGGCGCCGACCTAGCTGCGGTGATCGACGAGGTGGCCCCGGAGGGCCCCCTGGTCCTGCTCGGCCACTCGATGGGTGGCATGACGGTGATGTCGCTGGCGGCGGTGGCGCCGCAGTTGTTCGCGGAGCGCGTCTACGGGGTGGGCCTGATCTCCACCAGTGCCGGTGGCGAG
>CALMAR010000482.1 GCA_937859855.1 uncultured Kineosporia sp. | reverse complement strand
CCCCGGCCGCTGCACTCCCGCCCCGCGCGACCTGGACGGCGTCCGGGCGCTGCGCCCGGTGCTCCGCCAGGTCTGGGAGATCAACGACCGGGCCACCGCGGCGCAGCTGGTGAACCGGATGCTGCGCGACGCCCAGGCGCTGCCCCAGCTGAGCATCCACGACCAGCTGGACTGGCACATCCATGCCACCGGGCCGGACGCACCCCTGGCCCAGCGGATGGCCGCCGAGGCGGCGATGGCGTTCGTCGACATCATCCGGATGAACGATCTGGACCGATTGCGGGTGTGCGCGGCCAGCGACTGCCGGGCAGTGCTGGTCGACTTCTCCAAGAACAGGTCCAAGCGTTACTGCGACACCGGCAACTGCGCCAACCGGGCTCATGTGGCGGCGTATCGCGCCCGGCGCCGCGCCTCGCGTCCGGGCCCCGGCACCCCCCGTTAGGGCTGGGCGCCGGAGATTCGGCGGATACCGCACAGCTCGCCGGACGGACAGCTAGTGGCCGGACCGGCCCGGTTCGGTAAGGATGGTGCCATGTCACCCGAAGCCGACCCCACTGAATCGGTACCCGCCGAAAGTCTCATTCCGGCGGTCATCCACCGCTTGATCGATGCCACCAACGCAGGCGACTCGGGCCTGTTCATCACCTGTTTCGCCGATGATGGCGTGGTCGACGACCGGGGCCGGAAGTTCGCCGGGCACGATGCGATCGCCAGCTGGGACGAAGCCGAGAACGTGGGCACGAACAACCGGTTCCAGATTGTCGGCGTGCTCACCAATGGGCCGGACGTGACCTTGGAGATGGAGGTCACCGGCGACGGCATCACCGGGCCCAGCCGCGCCGAGTTCGTGCTGGACGGAAATCTGATCCAGCGGATGACGATCCGTAGCTGAAGAGGCCCAGATGATCACACCAGCCGCCCGGTTGCTGCGGCGCGCCGCCCCAGATGCGCGAAGGACATCGCGGATCGGACATTACCTGGCCTGGCTGTCGGATCAGAGGAATCGCCACTTCACCGGCTATGAGGACCTGTGGCGCTGGTCGATCAGCGATATCGACGGCTTCTGGGAGTCGATCTGGGCGTACTTCGATCTGGATTCGCTGCAGTCGGCCAGTGGTGATGGCCCGGCCACAGCTTCGGTCCAAATGCCCGGAGCCCAGTGGTTTCCGGGCCGGACGCTCAATTATGCCGAAGCCGTGCTCCGGATGCCGGGCCGCCAGCCGGACGATGTGGTGCTGATCGCCGAGAGTCAGTCCCGGCCGCCGGTGACCTTCACCGCAGCTGAACTGCGACAGGCCGTGGCCCGGGCTCAGGCCGGACTGCTCGGACTGGGCATCCGCCGCGGGGACCGGGTTTGCGCCTACGCGCCGAACATCCCCGAGACGCTGATCCTGATGCTGGCATGCGCCAGCTTGGGCGCCGTCTTCTCCTCCTGTGCAACGGAATTCGGCGTTTCCAGCGTTGTCGACCGGTTGCGACAGGTCGAGCCCCGGCTGCTGCTGGCGGTGGACGGCTATGTCTACGGCTCCCGGCGAATCGACCGCGCTGATCAGGTTGAGCAGATCCGGGCCGGGGTGCCCAGCATCGAAACCGTGGTCTGGCTGCCCTATCTCGATCCCGCCTTCAGGCCTTCCGGCGGCGAGGACCTGACTTGGGACGGCCTGACCTCAGCGCACCCCGGTGAGCTGGCCTTCGAGCAGACCGGTTTCAGCGAACCGCTCTACATCTTGTACTCCTCCGGCACCACCGGGTTGCCCAAGCCGATAGTGCACGGTCATGGCGGCATCACCCTGGAGCACCTGAAATGCATTGCCCTGCATATGGATCTGGGGCCCGAGGACCGATTCTTCTGGTTCACCACCACCGGCTGGATGATGTGGAACTTCCTGATGTCGGGGCCGGCCACCGGAGCCTCCATCGTGATGTTCGATGGTGATCCGGCCAGTCCCGACCTGAGCGCGCTCTGGGATCTGGTTCAGCGCACCGGAACCACATTCTTCGGCACCAGCGCCACCTTCATCCAGCAGTCGATCAAGAATCAGCTGGAATTGCGGACGCCGCAACGGGCACTGAGCGCGCTGCGCGGTATGGGCTCGACCGGATCCCCGCTGCCGGCCGAGGGCTTCCAGTGGGTCTTCGACCGCCTGGGCTCAGGCATCCAGCTCACCTCGCTGGCCGGCGGCACCGACGTCTGCACCGGGTTCCTGGGCGGCTCACCGCTGCACGACACCTACGCCGGCCAGATCGCCTGCCGTCATCTGGGCTGCCGGGTCGAGGCTTTCGACGCGGATGGGCACTCGGTGATCGGGGAGGTCGGGGAATTGGTCGTGACCGCACCGATGCCGTCGATGCCGGTCGGCTTCTGGGCCGATGGGGATGGGCGCCGGATGCACGAGGCCTACTACAGCCGTTACCCCGGCGTCTGGCGGCACGGCGACTGGCTGATCATCGACGAGGCCGGGCGGTGCACACTGACCGGACGGTCCGACGCCACCCTGAATCGTGGCGGCGTGCGACTGGGCACCGCCGAGTTCTACTCAGTGGTTGAGGCGCTGGACGGCGTCCAGGACAGCCTGGTGATCCACCTGGAGGACCCCAGTGGCGGTGCGGGCCAGTTGATCCTGTTCGTGGTACCGGCCGGCCCGGCATCGGCTACTCAGCTAGAGCCCGCGCTGCGGGACGAGATCCGAGCCTCGTTGCGTTCGCAGCTGTCACCGCGGCACCTGCCTGATCTGATCGTGCCCGTGGCTGAACTCCCCCGCACTCTGTCCGGCAAGAAGGTCGAGGTGCCGATCAAGCGCATCCTTAGCGGCACGCCGGTGGAGCAGGCGGTCGCGGCCGGATCACTGGCCAACCCGGCTGCCCTGGATGTCCTGCTGAGAACGGTGCGGTCGCTGCTGGATGGTCCGCAGGCAGTAGCCGGAGATCGCCGATAGCCTCGCCGGAATGAGCACGCAGCCAGCGCGGATCGTGATCATCGGCGGCGGATTCGCCGGTGTCGAGGCCGCGCGCGGGCTCGCCCGCCGCAGCCGGGGAGCGGCCGAGATCGTGCTGCTCAATTCGACCGACTACTTCCTGTACCTGCCGCTGCTGCCGGAGGTGGCCGGAGGCGTGCTCGATCCGCGCAGGATCGCAGTCTCGCTGTCCCAGATCCTGCCGGGTGTGCAGGTGGTGACCGGGAACGCCACCGGCATCGACATGGGCGCCAAGACGGTGCACTACACCAACCTGGACGGCGACCCTGGGACGCTGCGCTATCACCGGCTGGTGATCGCGGCCGGCAGCGTGAACAAGCTGCTGCCG
>CALMAR010000481.1:5048-12342 GCA_937859855.1 uncultured Kineosporia sp. | reverse complement strand
CGATCTGCGGTGGGAAGCGACGGCCCAGGGACCGCTGTGGAGTGCGCAGGATCGTGTCCGTGGTGGCTCCGGACACGGTCGCGTCGACCAGGGAAGCGCCGAGCGCCGCCGCGACCAGATGGGCGTAATTGCGCTCCGAGCGCATCGCCGCGGTGTCGGCCACCGGTTTGATGCCGGGGCCGGCCGCGAACGAACTCCCCAGGGCGACCATGCGCTCGATCGACATGTACTGCACCTCCCAGTGGTCGTGCTCAGGTCCGTCGACGCGGTGCAAACGTCCGGTGTCGAAGTAGACGCCTTCCTCGGCGCGGCGTCGCCTTCAGGCGGTCCGAGTCGACCTGCCGGTCTGCCGTCGTAGCGGTTGGGACGGACACAAGACCGGACGACGAAGATCCAGAACCGGCTCCGGACGCGACGGTGGTCCCCCCGCTCGGCGGCTCGTGGGGCAGCTACCGGACCGCGTGCCGGATGCCTACCCATTCCTGCCGAAAATCCGCGGATCGGGTTCAGGCCAGACCGCCGGTGCTCCTGATCAAGCGGTCCGCGGCGAGTCTTTCAGCCTGATCGAGGCTGCAGCGTCAAGTGGATCAATGGCCGGCCCGACATGTCGGTAGAACGCTTGTCGAGAGGACGCATGGTGGCGGGTGATGCGACCGCGGTGGTCAGTGGCGACTCCAGAAGGGGGGCCACGCCATCGGCGCGCGGAGCCTGGCGGCGCGTAGGGCTGGTCAGGTGGGTGTGGGTCGTTGGTTTCCTCGGCGGCCTGGCGGTTCCCGGCAGGGACTTCCACCCGTCGCTCGTCTACGGAGTGGGCCTGCTGACCCAGGTCACGCCGGCCGTGGCGTGCTGCTGGGCGGTGCGCAGAGCCGGTCCGCGCAGGGCCGAGGTCATCGCCGCAGCCGTAGGAATGAGCGCCTGGGCGCTGGGCTCGATCTACTACGTGATCGCAACGATCGGCGGCACCGTTCTCCCATTCCCATCCTTCACTGATCTCGGGACCGTTTGCTTCTACATCGCGATCATGACCGCAGTCGTCCTGGCCGCGCGACGGGAGCTGCACAGTCAATCCTGGGGGGTCTGGTTCGACAGCGCGTTGGGCGCGCTGGGCGCCACGACTGTACTGGCCGTGTTGCTGGGCCCGGTGCTGGCGCACGCATCCGGGAGCCCGTTGCAGGTAACCCTGTTGGTCGCCTACCCGCTGTTCGACCTTCTACTGGTCGCCACAGTGGTCGGGATCGGGGCAGTCCAGGGCCTGCGGGTACGACGTCACTGGCTTCCGCTGTTGGTCGGTACGGCAGTCTTCGCCAGCGGGGACATCATCTACGCACTGCGCATCGCGCACGACAGTTACGTCTCGGGCAGCCCTCTGGACGGCGTGTGGGCGGTCGGCGCGACGTTGATCAGCGTATGGGCCACCAGCCCCGCACCCGCCGAGGCGGCAGGCGTCGAGCGACCCGTGCCATTGGCCGTCCCCGCGTTGGCCTCCTTGGCCGGCCTGAGCGTGCTGGTCAGCGCCACCCGAACGCCTGTCTCCGTCCTGCCCATCGGCCTGGCGACGCTGACGCTGGCGGCCACGGCGGGTCGAACCCATCTGGCGTTCCGGCAGCTGCTGCGCGTGGCGGAGCTACAGCGGCAGGCCACCACCGACGATCTGACCGGACTGCCCAACCGGCGCGCGTTCTACTCCCATGCGACTTCCCGGCTGGCGGCGGAGGGCGGGCACAGGCCCGGCGCGCTGCTGCTGCTCGACCTCGACCGGTTCAAGGAGGTCAACGACAGCCTGGGCCACCACGTCGGTGATCGACTGCTGACCCAGGTCAGCGTCCGACTGGCTCACGTGCTGCGCGACGGTGATCTGCTGGCCCGCCTCGGTGGTGACGAGTTCGCTGTCCTGCTCAGCGACGTCGACCAGGCCGAAGCCCTGGCCGTGGCCGTCAAGATGCGTGCCACTCTCAGCGAACCGTTCAACCTGGAGGGCATCGGGGTGGGGGTCGATGCCAGCATCGGGCTGTCCCTGCATCCCGAACATGGTCAGGACATCAGCCTCCTGCTGCGTCGGGCAGACGTGTCCATGTACCGCTCCAAGAGGGCAGGCACCGGGCCCTGCGTCTACATCGGCAGTGACGACGCCGACGGTGAAGGGCGACTGCGGACCCTGCAACAGCTACGTGCCGCGCTAAGCCATGATCAGCTGACCCTTCACTACCAGCCGAAGGTCGACCTCCGCAGCGGCGAAGTGCACGGGGTGGAAGCACTCGTGCGGTGGGACCATCCCACCCGAGGACTGCTCTACCCAGACAGCTTCCTGGACCTGGTGGAGGAGAGCGGGATGATGCCTGCTCTGACCCAGACCGTCCTCCAGCAGGCCCTTGATCAGGCCGCGTCCTGGCAGAGAGGAGGCCGCCCGTTGACCGTCGCGGTCAACCTGTCCGCCAGCTCCCTGCTCGATACCGAGCTGCCTGAATACGTCGCCGGTCTGCTTCGCGTCCGCAACCTGGACGCCGCTCTCCTGCAGTTGGAGATCACCGAGGAAATCCTGATGGACGACCGAGTACGCGCCCGCGACATCCTCACCCGGCTGCGTGCCTACGGCGTCCAGATCTCCATCGACGACTTCGGCACCGGATACAGCTCCCTGGCCTACCTGCGCGAACTGCCCATCGACGAGCTGAAACTCGACCGCTCGTTCATCTTCCCGATGGCCGACGACGCCCGAGCTGCAGCACTGGTCCACTCCACCATCGGCCTGGCGCACAGCCTGGGACTGCGCATGGTCGCCGAGGGCGTCGAAACCCAGGTCGCCCTGAACGAACTGGCCCGCCACGGCTGCGACCAGGCGCAGGGTTACTACCTGTCAAGACCCGTTCCGCCCGCCGAACTCGACCACTGGCTCAGCACCCACCAGACGACGCAGCACCTGCTGCCCGCCCAGAGACAGTCCTGACAGCACTCCTGCCTTCTCCGAGAGGGGACCTGAAGCACGCCCCGGCCTGCTCCGGTCGCGGGCGGCTGTTTCTTCCGGTGCCAGGTACGTCGGCCGTCGCGTGTCCACGACCTGCACGACGAACGGCATCCTCATACCGAGGAGAGCGTTCAGCTGTCGACGACGGCGATGCCCGACAGCGTCGGCACGATCACGGTCGAGCCGTACAGGGCCGGGGTGGCGAACCGGTTGGCCACGCCGACCCGCACCTCACCGGTGCTGCGCCCGGTGGCCGGGTCGAGCGCGTGCAGCACGCCGGCGGCCGGGTCGAGCGCCCAGACGCGGCCACCCCCGACCACCGGCGACCCGTTCGTTGAAGCCGCCGCATGCCACCGCACGTGCAGCCGGCCGGCAGAGTCCACCCGCACCGCGCGGACGCCGTCCACGCACGGCAGGTACACGGTGTCGCCGTCCACCGCGGCGCCGCCGAACGAGCGGCAGACATTCTGCACGGAAACCTGGCCGGCGATGCCGCCGAGGTGGGCGCGGTCCAGCACGTAGACCGGGCCGGACTTGCCGCCGAGCACCGCCCATCGAGTGCCGACCAGGGCCACGCCCTGCGAGCCCAGACCGACGTCGGCCTGGTTGTTCTGCGCCCAGTCGCTCGGTGCGAACGAGTCGAGCAACTTCGCGTTCCCGTCCAACCTCAGCACCGAGTTCGTGCGGTCGTACGCGGCCCCTGGGAAGGCGGCCCCGTTCGCGGACACCACGTACAGGTCACCGCTGCGATCCACGGTCGGCCCGGCCGGGTTCCACATCCCTCCCCCGCGTTTCGTCGGCGGGGTGTACGCAACAAGGCTGCCGGTCCCGGACAGCGGAACACCGACGACGCGCCCCTTGTACTCGCCGCAGTCGCCGGCCTGCGCGCCGTAGGGCACCCAGACCCGGCCGCCGGTGATGGCGAGCGCACCCCGCTGCTGCATGTCTCGTGCGCTCACGCCGGGCAGGTCGACGCCCCGGGTCCACCGGGTGGCGCCGGTGGCGAGGTCGAGCGCGAAGAGCTGGTGGCGGACCGCGCCGCCCATCTCGGCGACGAGGTAGACCGTGCCGTTGTCGTAGATGGGCGTGCCGGTGATCCCCAACGGGTCGATGTCACCGCACTGCCGCTGCTCATCCGGCGACGGTTCGCCCAGGTGCCGTGACCAGACCTGGTGGTACGCCCGGTCGAACGCGTACACGGTGTCGTTCTCGGTAGCCACCACGCTCAGCCCGTCGACCACGATCGGCGAGGCGTAGACCGCCCCGTCCAGCCTCAGCGACTCGGCCAGCTTCGGCCCGCCCACCACCGCCGGCATCGTCGTCGACCGGCCGGCGTGATCCGCAGTGCCGTGGTACATCGGCCAGTCCACTGCACCGGACGCACCGGTCACGCCGGGTCCGGGATTCGCGGAAGCGGTACGAGACGTGGGCGGCGTGGTCTGCGGGTCGGCCGGCGACGGACCGGTGCACCCGGCCAGAGCGACGGGCAGCACGACCGCCAGCAGGGCAGCGACGCGGACCGGTAGGAGCATGCCTGCCAGTCTGCCCCTGATGTCACCCGCCGGGCTCCCGATCGACCCGAGCCGAGGTGGAGGAAGTCGCCGCGACCGCCGGCGGGACGATGATCCTTTCAGGAGACCGACAGCGGCCAGCGTCGCCGGCGCCACTGGCCCCAGGTCGCGTACCCGGCCGGTGGGTCGTCGATGGGTTCGCTGCCGTCGACTTCGCCCGGCGTGGGGATGTCGATGGTGGCAGCCCACCCGAGAAGTTCCGGCTCCGACATCGGCCACGTCGTGTGCGGTGCTTCGGCCTGGCGCCGATCGAGACGCCTTCGCTGTTCGGCGGGGGTGAGTTCGAAGTAGCGAATCTCCGCCGTCGCGCCGAGGTCGGCCGCCGCCTGCCGCAGGGCGGAACGCTCGTCTCGGCTCCAGAGGCCGTAGTCGATCACGACGTTGTTGCCGAGTTCCAGCCCACGCAGCCCGATCTGGATGAGCCGCCCTTCGATCACGTCCTGGGCCGATGCTGGATTGTCAGGCCCATAGAGGGCTTTGACCCATTCGTCCTTCGTGAGCCGAAGGGCCTTGTGCTCGACCTCGATGAGCCGCGCGGCGGTTGTCTTCCCGGTGCCCGGAAGTCCCACCGTCAGGAACAGCGTGGGTCGACTCATCATCACCTCCGGGCCGGCCACCACCCGGCTACCGGAGGGTGTCGAACAGGTCGTCCTCACGCTCGCCGGTGGACTTCGGGTCGACCCGGACGAAGGTCTCGACGCCCATCAGGTCCGCGAACCGTTCCCGCCCCATCCGCAGGAAGACGATGTTCTCCTCCTGACTGGCGTGGGCGGCGAGGGACTCGAACTTCTGGTTGCTGAAGGCCCGCACGTCGACCCAGGTCGTGACCTCGTCGTCCGGAAGCCCGATCTCCGGGAACTCGGCGTCCCCCTCCTGCCCCCGATCCGGCTCCTCGCCGAGCTCCGCCATCACCTGCATGAACCGGTCCATGGCCGAGCGTGGGAAGGTCGTCCAGTAGACCTTGGCGTCCGTGCCGGTCGCCTCGACGGCGGCCATGGTGATGCGATGGGCCTGGATGTGATCGGGGTGTCCGTAGAAGCCGTTCTCGTCGTAGGTGACGAGCACGTCAGGCCGGTACCGGCCGATCAACTCGGCCAGGCGGGCGGCCGCCTCGGGCACCGGCGTCCTCCAGAAGGCACCAGGTGCGTCGTTCTGCGACCAGCCCATCATCCCGGAGTCCTGGTATCCCAGCAGTTCCAGGTTCTCGACCTTCAGCACCGCACAACTGGCCTCCAGCTCGGCCCGGCGTAGCGCGACCACGGCATCCGGGTCGTGGCCGGGCTCGCCCGGCTTCACCCCACCCGGGCCGTCGCCGCACCGGCCGTCCGTGCACGTGACCAGCACCGTGCGCACGCCGTCCGCGGCGTAGCGGGCGAGCACCCCTCCGGTACCGGTGGCCTCGTCGTCCGGGTGCGCGTGCACCGCCATCAGCGTCAACCGGTGGCCACTCATCCGCCGTCCACTCCCTCAGCCGTTCGATCGGCCCTGCCGGCCCCACCACGAAGGGCCAACCGGGAACGGCCGGTCCCGGGTTCCCGGGCTCAGGCTTCCCCGGGCTCCTCCGTGGGTGAAACGGGGGACGATAGCTGATGTCATCCCCCGTCTGCATCCGGCGCTGCCCGCGACCAGTTCCTCGGCGGGTTCCGCTTGGTCGGGCCACCACCCGGTCGTCGCCGACGGCTCGGCCAGCGACTGCCGGCTGCGCCAGCAGCGGCGCCGACAGCCAGGCATGCTCCAGCGCCCGGTTCGCCAGTTCGGAGCCGCCGAGGCCGCCGAGGACGGCGAGAGCGGCGCTTGTGCAACGGACGGCGGGAGTGGATCGATGCGCTACCAGTTCACGACCCGAGACTTGCGGCGTGCCCTGCAGGAGGAGTGGACACTGGCGTGGTGACGGATCACGAACCGGCGGCGATCGAGCACAGGGCGGCCCAGGCCGAGCAAGAGGTGATGGACGGGCTGTTCGGTCCGGTGGGGCGGGTCGACCCCCAGGCGGTGCTGAAGGACGCGACGATCCCCGGCGTCGGCTACGAGTTCGTGCAGGCGGCCCTGCACGACCGGCGGCTTGCCGCGCCCACGGTGCCGGACTCTGCCGATCTGATCATCCGACTGCTTGCGCGGTTCATGCCCCGGCTGCCACCCGAGCGTCATGCGGCGGTGCGTCGGCGCTTCTCGGGACTGTTCAGCGCGCGCCGGGTCACCTCGTACGAGCCGGTGATCAGCGCCCGCTGCGACGAACTGCTGACCGGGTTGGAGCAGCGGAACAGTGGTGACCTGGCGGCCGAGTTCGCCGAGCCGCTGCCGTTCGCCGTGATCGCGAATGTGCTCGGCGTCGAGCCGGGGCGGCAGGACTGGCTCAGGCGCTCAATGGCCACCCTGGGCCGCGGCTTCGCGGGGCAGCGGACCCGACCACCGGTCGTAGCGGCCAACGAAGCCGCAGCCGACATGCTCACCTACTTCGACGACCTGCTCCGGCAGCGCGCCGACGACCCCCACGACGACCTCGCCTCGACCCTGGCCGCCGGGAACGACGACCCCGAACAGCGACAGGACCTGATCGCCAACTGTCTCTTCTTCATCCTGGCCGGCCACGCCACCACGACTACCCTCCTCTGCGCCGGGCTGGACCTGCTGGTGCCCCGTCCCGCAGTCGTGGCCCGGCTCCTGGACGACCCGACGGGCTGGGACCCCTGTATCGAGGAGATCCTGCGCTACGTCTCCCCCATCACCCTGACCGGGGTGCGGGCCGAGGCCGACGTGGACC
>CALMAR010000481.1:0-5005 GCA_937859855.1 uncultured Kineosporia sp. | reverse complement strand
ACCTTGCCTACGCCGCCGCCAATCGAGACCCGGGAACCTTCTCCGATCCGGATACCTTCGATCCCACCCGAAACCCCAACCCGCACCTGGCCTTCTCCGCAGGAGCCACGTTCTGCTTGGGCGCCCCCCTTGCCCGCATGCACGCCCGGATAGCCCTGCCCATGTTGCTCAGCCGCCTGCCGCGAATCCAGCTGCCCGGCCCACCGCGATACCGCGGCAGCACCCCCTTGCGGCAGGTCGAGTCCTTCCCCGCCAACTGGTGACACACGCATGACCAGTCCTGCCGGTCGTTCTCGGTGGCCGTCCTTGAGATAGCGCACCGTGGTGGACATGAAGGCCGCGCGGACCCGACGTCGAACAGGAACCGCATACCACCTGGACGGCCAGGTCTGGGGCGGAGGAATTCCACGCGGGCGGGCCGGCCAGAGGTGACGCGGAGGCCGGCTTGGTCGGAATGGTCGGAAGTACAGGCTGGTTCTCGGTCTGCTGGGCCGAGAAACCACGCTACCGAGATCCCAGGGCGAGCCAGGTGTCGACGACGGTGTCGGGATTCAGCGACATGGTGTCGACATGCCGGTCGAGCAGCCAGGCGGCCAGGTCCGCATGATCCGACGGGCCTTGGCCGCAGATCCCGATGTACTTGCCCTGCTTCTTGCAGGCCGCGATGGCCAGTTCGAGCATGTGCAGCACGGCCGGGTCTCGCTCGTCGAAACCCGCTGCGACCAGAGCGGAGTCGCGGTCCAGGCCGAGCGTGAGCTGGGTCATGTCGTTGGACCCGATGGAGAACCCGTCGAAGTGCTCCAGGAACGCCTCGGCGATCACCGCGTTCGACGGCAGCTCGCACATCATGATCACCTGGAGGTCGTTCTCGCCGCGTCGCAGGCCGTGCTCGGCGAGCAGGTCGACCACGCCGCGGGCCTCCCTGACGGTGCGGACGAACGGGATCATCACCTTGACGTTGGTCAGCCCCATCGTGTCGCGGACGCGCAGAAGCGCCTCGGCCTCCATCGCGAAGCAGTCGGCGAAGTCCTCCGACAGGTACCGCGACGCGCCGCGGTAGCCGATCATCGGGTTCTCCTCGTGCGGCTCGTACCGCGGGCCGCCGACCAGGTTGGCGTACTCGTTGGACTTGAAGTCCGACATCCGCACGATCACCGGCTTGGGGTGGAACGCCGCAGCGATCGTCGAGACCCCTTCCGCAACCCGCCGTACGAAGAACTCCCGCGGGCCGTCATAGGCCGCCACCGCATCGGTGATCTCGCGGGCCAGCTCGGGGTCGTCGTCGGCGAGCGTGCCGGCGGCGTGCTCCAGCAGAGCCTTCGGGTGGATCCCGATCTGCCGGTTGATGATGAACTCCAGCCGGGCCAGCCCGACCCCGGCGTTCGGCAGCCGGGAGAACCCGAAGGCCTGGTCCGGCGTCCCGACGTTCATCATGATCCCGACGTCGATCGGCGGCATCGCACCCAGGTCGGTCTCGTCGACCTGCACCTCCAGCAGGCTCTCGTAGACGTACCCGGTGTCCCCTTCCGCGCAGGACACCGTGACCTCCCGCCCGTCGTCCAGGACGTCGGTCGCGGAACGTGTTCCGACGACGGCGGGGATGCCGAGCTCGCGCGCGATGATCGCGGCGTGGCAGGTCCGACCGCCGCGGTTGGTGACGATCGCACTGGCCCGCTTCATGATCGGTTCCCAGTCGGGGTCGGTCATGTCCGCGACCAGGACCTCGCCGGCGTTGAAGTCGCGCATCTGGTCCGCGGACTGCAGCACCCGCACCGGGCCGGCGCCCGCCTTCTGCCCGATCGCCCGGCCCTCCGCCAGCACGGTGCGGGACGACGCGTCGCCACCGATCCGGAACCGCTGCAGCGACGTCGCCGAGCGGCGTGCCTGCACCGTCTCCGGCCGAGCCTGCAGGATGTACAGCTGCCCGTCGATGCCGTCCTTGCCCCACTCGATGTCCATCGGCCGGCCGTAGTGCTGCTCGATGCTGACCGCCAGCCGGGCCAGCGCCTCGACCTCGTCATCCTCCAGGCAGAACCGGGTGCGGTCGGCGGCGTCGACGTCCACGAACTCGGTGGTCCGGCCGACCTCCGCGTCGTCGGTGAACACCATCTTCGTGGCCTTGGCGCCGAGCCCGCGGTGCAGGACGGCGGGTTTGCCGTTCGCCAGCCCCGGTTTCCAGGCGTACCACTCGTCCGGGTTCACCGCGCCCTGCACCACGCCCTCGCCCAGCCCGTACGCGGCGGTGACGAAAACGGCCTGGTCGAAGCCGGATTCGGTGTCGATGGTGAACATCACGCCGGAGGCGGCGAGATCCGAGCGGACCATTTTCTGCACTCCGGCGGACAGCGCCACGTGCTCGTGCTCGAATCCGTGGTGCACCCGGTAGGCGATCGCCCGGTCGTTGTACAGCGACGCGAACACCTCGTGCACAGCCCGCAGCACGGCCTCGATGCCGCGGATGTTCAGGAACGTCTCCTGCTGTCCGGCGAAGGAGGCGTCCGGCAGGTCCTCGGCCGTGGCGGAGGAGCGGACCGCGAACGACGCCTCGTGACCCGCCTCACCGGCGAGCTTCTGGTACGCCTCGCGCACCGCCTGTTCCAGCTCCGGCTGCAGCGGCTGCTCCACGATCGCCTTGCGGACCGCCTCGCCGACCCGGGCCAGCGCCTCGACGTCGTCGGTGTCCAGGTCGCGCATCAGATCGGTGATCTTCTCCGCCAGGCCCTCCTGGGCGACGAAGTCCCGGTAGGCCTGCGCCGTGGTCGCGAACCCGTCCGGCACCCGCACCCCGGCCTCCGCCAGGTTGCTAATCATCTCGCCGAGCGAGGCGTTCTTGCCGCCCACGTCCTCCAGGTCCGCCATCCCCAGGGCGGAGAACCACATCACGGTCGACGGTGCGTCACTCATCGCGAGTTCCTCCTGGTGGACGACCTGCTGGTTGCACGACTGCTGGAGAGGTGCTGGAGGATCACGGCGGACATCTCCTCCACGGACTTGCTGGACGAGTCGACGGCCGGGATCCGGTTCGCCGCGTACATCGCCTCGGCCCGGCGCAACTCGTAGCCGACCTGCTCCATCGAGGCGTACCGGGAGTGCGGGCGCCGCTCGGTGCGCACGGTGCTCAGCCGGGCGGCAGTGCTGGTGATCCCGAAACAGCGGTCCCGGTACTCGTGCAGCAGGCCCGGCAGGTCGGTGCTGGTCAGGTCCTCGTCGACCAGGGGGTAGTTGGCCACGAAGATGCCGTGCTGCAACGCCAGGTACATGGTGGTCGGCGTCTTCCCGCACCGGGACGGCGCGATCAGGACGACATCGGCCTTGTCCAGCGCCCGCGCACTCTGACCGTCGTCATGCTCGATGGCGTACTCCACGGCGGCCATCCGCTGGTTGTAGCGCTTGATCTCGCCGACGCCGTGCAACTTGCCCGCCTTGCGCACACCCTTCTGGCCGAGCACCGCCTCGACCCGCGACATGTGCAGATCGAAGAAGTCGATCATAGGCATCCGGGTCTTGCCCAGTTCGGTGCGGATGTCGTCGGCCGCCGCGGTGGAGAACGCGACCGGGGTGACCGGGCTGGTCTCCATCGTCCGGTCCAGCGAGGCCACCACCTCCCTGGCCTGCTCGACGGTGGCAATGAACGGGATCAACGTGCGGTCGAAGTACAGGTCAGGGAACTGCAGGAGCAGCGCATTGCCCATGGTCTCGGCGCTGATGCCGGTGCTGTCGGACAGGAAGAACACCGGGACGGGCGACGGATCCACGGCAACCTCCCTCGGCCACTGCCAGATTGTGACTCGAGCCCGATGCCTGGCGGGCACCCGTCGATGTGGTGAACCTAACCTCAACGCGTCGGCAACCGACAGAGCGGACGGCCGTTTCCGCTTCTGCCGCGTCGAGCACAGCCCTCACGCGGGCGGCTCGTCGAAGTAGTGGCCCTTGTCGAGGTCGTCCATCAGCCCAGGATGCGCGGGCCGCCAGTCCAGCAGCTCGCGGGTCTGCTCGCTGGAAGCAGGGCTGTCCAGCGCGAGGAAGCGCCCCAGCCAGTCGAAGTGCTCGCCCGCGTCCCCGGCGGCGACGGGGACCACCGGCAGGTCCAGCCGGCGCCCGATCACTTCGGCGATGTCGCGGATCGGCACGCCCTCGTCCGCGACCGCGTGCAGGGTCGATCCCGCCGGCGCCTGCTCCAGCACCAGCCGGAACAGGCGGGCGGCATCGAACCGGTGCACCGCGGGCCAGCGATTGGAACCGTCGCCGAGGTAGCCGGAAACGCCCCTGCCCCGTGCGATGCCGACCAGCGCCGCCATGAACCCGTTGTCGCCCTCGCCGTGCACCGTCGGGGGCAGCCGCAGCACGGACGAGCGGACGCCGCGTGCGGCGAACGACAGCGTGAGCTGCGCGTTGGACAGCCGGGTCGGGGCCGCGGCCGGGTCGGGCTGCTGCCCGTCCCGTTCGGTCGCCACCCGGCCCGGTGCCAGCCCGAGGATCCCGGAGGCGATGACGAAGGGTCGGTCGGACCCCTCCAGCGCCCCGCCGAGCGTCTCGATGGCGTGGCGGTCCGCGTCGACGGCGCCCTGGAAGTCGCCGGAGAACGCGATGTCGTGCTTGAACGCCAGGTGGACGACGCCGTCCGCCGCGGCTGCCGCATCGCGCAGGCTGTCGAGGTCGTCCAGGCTGCCGCGATGCACCTCGGCCCCGACCTCTGCCAGGGCGGCTGCCGAGGCGTCCGACCGGGCCAGCCCGACGACCTGATGACCGGCGTCGAGGAGCTCCGGGACGACGGCGGAGCCGATCCAGCCGGACGCGCCGGTGACGAACACGCGCATGAAGACCTCCTGGTGGTGAATCTGATGTCAGCTGCTGTCATCAGAAACTATCACGACTGATGTCAGCCGCTGTCGTCATCTATCATCGGCGGATGGGCCGATGGGAGCCGGACGCGCGCGGCCGGCTGGAGCAGGCCGCGCTCGTCCTCTTCGGCGAGCGCGGTTTCGAGCAGACCACGGTCGCGGAG
>CALMAR010000480.1 GCA_937859855.1 uncultured Kineosporia sp. | reverse complement strand
CCCGAAGCGAACGCGGTGGCCTGGCCACCTTCCAGCTCACCAACGACGTCCTCGAGATCCCGCCAGGACCGGTTGGCGAACCGGCCGTAGACCGGGTCGCCTGGCTGGGTGCTCTGGTCGCTGGCGATGAAGGTGGACGACAGCTCGATCGGGGCCACCAGCGGCTGCCCCGCTTCATCAGCGGGTCGGCCGGACCTGACCGCGATGGTGGCCCGGGTCAGTGCCCGGGCCGGCCCGGCTGGGCCGGACGGGTCCACTGCTGCGGATGAGTCATGCTGCTCGGCCCTGCTCACCGGGGCAGGATACGAGCCGCACATGACCGAGGTGTGTACGCGCTAACCTCCGTGCGCATGGAGCCTGATCCCAGCGCGCGGAAGATCACGGTCGCGATCATCTTCGGAGGCCGGTCCAGCGAGCACGCGATCAGCTGCGCCACCGCCGCTGGCGTGCTGCGGGCGATCGACCGCGATGCCTACGACGTGATCCCGATCGGGGTGACCCGAGCGGGCCGGTGGATGCTGACCACCGGCGATCCGTCCCGGTGGGAGCTGACCGCCGGTGCCCTGCCCGAGGTCAAGGACGGCGACGGCCCGGCCGTGATCGTGGCCGCTGAAGGCGGGGAGAACGGCTTGCGGGTGGTGGAGGAGGGGCAGCCGCTGGGCCGGCTGGTCGGGGTCGATGTGGTCTTCCCGTTGCTGCACGGGCCGTTCGGCGAGGACGGGACCGTGCAGGGCCTGCTCGAACTGGCCGGCCTGCGCTATGTCGGCTCGGGCGTACTGGCCTCGGCGGCGTCCATGGACAAGCAGGTGATGAAGGTGATGCTGGCCGGCGCCGGGCTCCCGATCGGCCCCTACCTGGTGGTCTCACCGGGGGAATGGGAGCGCCATCCGCAGGCGGTCCGGGACGATGTCGAGGAGCTGGGCTGGCCGGCGTTCGTCAAGCCCGCCCGGGGCGGATCCAGCGTCGGCATCACCAAGGTGCACGGCCCGGAGGGCTTGGACGCCGCCATCGAGACGGCCCGCGAGCACGACCCGAAGTTGATCGTGGAGGCGGCGATCACCGGGCGGGAGATCGAGTGCTCGGTGCTCGGGACCGCGGACGGGCCGCCGGTGACCAGCCTGCCGGGGGAGGTCGAGGTGGCCGGGGATCGCGAGTTCTACGACTTCGAGGCCAAGTACCTGGACGACTCGCTGATCCGCCTGTCCTGCCCCGCCGACCTGGACCCGGAGGTCTCCCGGCGGGTCCGGGAACTGGCGGCCCGGGCCTTCGCCGTGATGGGCTGCGAAGGGTTGGCTCGGGTGGACTTCTTCGTCCAGCCGGATGGGCAGGTGCTGGTCAACGAACTGAACACGATGCCCGGGTTCACCGCCTCGTCGATGTATCCAATGCTCTGGGCGGCAACAGGTTTGGCGTATCCGGCCCTGATCGACCGGCTGATCCGGCTGGCCTTGGCCCGTCCGGCTGGCCTGCGCTGAGACTCAGCCCGGGCCGGTGGACCGGGCGTCCTGCTCGGCCAGCAGGTTCTGGCTGTGCTGGGTCCGGTGGGCGATGAACCCGAACGCCGTACCCGCCATGACCAGGATCAGCAGCAGGAACACTGGCAGCGGCCAGCCCTGGTGCTGCGATACCTCGAAGGTCTGCTCGATCGCGATCAGCAGCCCGCCGAGCGCGACGCACAGCCAGCCGGTGGCCTTGTTCAGGTAGTCCACCACCACCATCCGGTGGTCCTGTTCCAGTGATTTGATCACTGCGATCCGTATCTCCCGGGACCGCTTGCGCCGCTTGAGGTACATCACCGGAGGGATCAGCCACCACCAGCCGGAGACCGGGCTGGTGTCGACGGCGGCCCCCAGGGCGCGCAGCTCGTCCCGCTGGATGTCCTCGTCCCGCAGTTCCAGGGTGGCCTGATACATCGGCCCGGCCACCAGCAACCAGGCGCCCAGGAAGCCCGACCAGGCGATGATCTCGTCCACCAGCCCATCTTGCTGGCTGGCGCGTCCTCAGACCTCTTTGACCGCGGTGATCCGGGGGTCGCTGGGAGAGACCTTGGTGACGCTGCGGGCGATCCGCAGAGCCTGCTGCAGATCGAGCGGCTTGCTGTTGCCGGCGATCTCGAGCTCCACACCGCCCACCCGCCAGGTCAGCCTGCCCTGTTTCACCTTTCCGCCACCGGCGCCGTCGCCCCGCCACCAGCCAGTACTGGCGCCTATCTGCACCTGCTGGCCGCTGAACGGAGCGTCGGTGTAGGTGGCTCGGTCGCGGACCTCGAAGATCCACCCGGGTGCGCTGCCGCCGCCCTGGAACGAGAACGAGACGTAGCGAGACTGCCTGGCCGCGCCCGCATCCAGCGCAACGACCGGCAACTGCGCCCAGCGGGGCAGCCCGCGCAGGGCGTGGCTGGTGTCCACCCGGCCACCGTGGTCGAACCTCAGACTCTGGGCGAGGGAGCCGAGTTCGGCGCGGCTGACCCCATCGGACTGCAGTTCGTGGCCGGCGCCATCCGTACCGGTCCAGTACAGATAGAGCCAGGACTGTTCCGGGTCCCCGTAGAGGTCGGCTCGGGCGCCCCCGATCACAGGATGCGTGATCAGGCCGCCGAATTCGGCTCCGTTCGTTCCGGCACCGCCGTACTGGTTGCGGGCTCCCGGTCCTCCGATGGCCACGCGCTTGCTCACGGTCTGGCCGTGCAGGGCGTAGGCCACCGCCTGTGGGGGGACGAAGTCACAGTTGCCGGTCTCCCGGCGCGCGATCACTGGGCCGGTGATCGGGCCCGCCGACGAGACCGACGGCAGGAAGGCCCGCTCCGGCATGGTTGACAGCCGCAGGGGGTAGGCGTAACCGCCGTTGCAGTCCTGGCTTGAAGCGGAGCTTGAAGCGGAGCTTGACGCGGCGGCTCCGCTCACCCGGACATCCGATCCGCCCTGGCCGGGCAGTGGCAGGCCGGACAGGACGCTGAGCGTGGTCACCGCAGTTGCCGCCGCGCCGAGTGCACCGGTCGCGTACAGCCTTCGGCTGCGGCGAATGACGTTGGCCCGCCTGACGATGTCAGAGATCGGCCGGGTGGTGGCCGGATAGCGGGTGCCCGCGAGGCGGGTCAGCGGCTCGTCCTCGATCACGGTTGGGTCCTCTCGCTGGTTGTGCTGGTGACGCCGCCGCTGGTCAGTTCCTCAGCTAGGCGGGCCCGGGCTTTGTGCAGGGTGGCCGCGACCGTTCCAGGGCTGATGTTCATGGCTCGGGCGACCTCCGCCTCGCTCAGGTCGGCTACATAACGCAGTGCGATGGCCGCCCGGGCCCGCGGTGGCAGAGCGGCGACGGCGGCCCAGAGAGCGTCGTCCGGTTCGGCCGGCGCCGCCTGCTGACCTTCACGCTGGCTGGCTAGATAACGGCGTTCCAGCCGGGACCGGCGGGCCTGCGAGCGCACCTGATTCAGGGCCACCACGTAGACCCAGGCGTCCGGGCGCCCACTCGCGGCCAGCCGGGGCCAGTTCAGCAGCGCCCGGGCGAATGCTTCCGCGGTGGCTTCCTCGCCCAGCGCCCAGTCACCGATGGCCAGGCTCACGGCGGCCCTGACCCGCGGGAATCCGGACTCGTACCAGGCGCTGAAGTCTCCCCGCGCCTGCTCGGTCAGACCGGTCATCCGGGGCACCGTTGCATCCTCGTCATGCCACCTACACGCACCAGCGGCGCCAAACCTTTACTCAGGCGACCGGGGCATCCTCAGTCATCCCCCGCGCCCACGCAGTGGCGGCTGGCCGGTACCGGCGTGATGGCGGCCGTGAGCTGGGCCAGGGCGCCGCTGGCCTGGGTGCGGTCGACCTGGTGCGGCACGGCGAGCTCGGTGGCGGGAGTCCGGCCGTAGGTGGTGAACAGGTAAGCCGAGGTGTTCTCCCGGAACAGCCAGTCGACGTTGTTCACAGTGACGCAGGCGTCCGCAGAGGGACCAGGCGGCTCCACTCCGCACCGCAGCACGATGGCCGGATCGCCCCAGACGGCGGCACCAGCCGCATCCGTCGTGCCCAGCTTGCGGCCGAGCAGGGTGGCTGGCAGCCGGTTGAGCAGTGCGGCGCAGCCAGCATCGCTGGCCGACGGCGCGGCCTGGATCTGCGTGGCGCCAGGCCCGGCGCAGCCGGTCAGAAGGAAGAGCAGGGCGATTCCGGACAGGACCCGCATAGGTCAGCCGCTGACCACCGTGCAGGTCAGGGTCCGGGTGATGCCTTTGACGTCCTGAATCCGGGCGATCACGATCTGCCCAAGATCGTCCATGCTGCTGGCCTCGATCCGGGCGATCACGTCGTACGGTCCGGTAACGTCCTCAGCCATCGTCACCCCGGCCACCTGGCTGACTTCGGTGGCCACCTGCGCGGCCGTGCCGACTTCGGTCTGAATGAGGATGTACGCCTGAACCAGCACTTGGTCTCCTGTCCTCACATAGCCCGACCTCCGGGCGCGCCTGTGCACCGCAGTTCCAGGGCTTGACCGGCCACGCTACCGTGTCGGCCGCGACGTGACAGGCCCCCCATCCGGTGGGGGCTACCGGACAAACTGCCGGAAAATCCGGGCCGGCGCCAGGGAGGTTCCGTGCCCAGTGCTGGATCGCTGGGTGAGGACGCTCTGGTCGCCCGGGTGATCGCCGGTTTCGGCACCGATCCGGCTCCCAGCTGGCTCACCGTCGGCCCGGGCGACGACGCCGCCGTGATCGATCTGGCCGCGCTGGCGGGGGATGCTGGCGGCGCGCTGGTCGCCAGCACTGACACGTTGGTTCAGGGATATGACTTCCGGCTGGAGTGGTCCGGAGCCGGCGACGTCGGGGTCAAGGTCGCCGCCCAGAACTTCGCTGATATCGCCGCCATGGGCGCCCAGCCGGTTGTGCTGCTGGTCAGCCTGGCCCTCCCCGCGGCGATGGACGCCGGCTGGGCGGCCGGGCTGGCTGGCGGGTTGCGGGC
>CALMAR010000479.1 GCA_937859855.1 uncultured Kineosporia sp. | reverse complement strand
CCGGACCAGATCGCGCGGGCGTACGCCCGGCCACGATCATTCTGGCGAGCACCGGCACCAAGACCGGGGCGACGGTCATGTTCGGCCTGCCCCGCGATCTGGAGCGGGTGCCGTTCCGGCCGGGCTCAGCCGGCGCGAAGGCGTGGCCGAACGGCTTCTATTGCCCCCAGGACGCCTGCCTGCTGAACGCGATCTGGTTCTGGGCGGAAGGGGCCGGCCACTCGTACTACAACGGACACCAGGCCGGCCTGTCCGCGACCATCGACGCGGTCGAAGGGATCACCGGGCTGCACGTCGATCAGAGCGTGGTGGTGAACCTGAAGGGATTGCAGCAGCTGGTGGACGCCGCTGGCGGCGTCGATGTCACCGTTCGGGAGCGGCTGCCGATCGGCGGCACCCCGGCGAACCGGTCACCGTCCGGCTGGCTCGAGCCAGGGCGGCAGCACCTCGACGGATATCACGCGCTCTGGTACGTCCGCTCGCGCTCGTCGACCAGCGACTACGACCGGATGGGCCGGCAGCAATGCCTGATGAAGAGCCTGATCAGCCAGGTGTCGCCGGCCCGCCTGATCACGGCCTATCCGAAGCTCGCAACGGCGATCAAGGGCAACGTGCAGTCGTCCATCCCGGCCGATGACCTGGCCGAATGGGGGCGGCTGGTGAGCATGATCCGGGACGGCGGGATCACCATGACCGGCCTGATCCCGGCCAGCGCTGCGGATCCGGACTACGGCCTGATCCGGGACCTGGTGAAGCAGCAGACCCAGGCACCTGCGGCCAGCACTGGCTCAGGATCGGGCGGAGTCACCGAGAAGAAGACCTCGGTGCCCGGAGGCCTGCGCCCAATGGCATCCAGCTCGTGCTGAGCCCTCAGACGTCGCCGGCCACCAGTTCCACCTCGAAGCCGTCGCTGTTCTCCAAATAGGCGGCGTAGTGCTCGGGGCCACCGGCGAAGGGGTGCCGGTCGGCGAACATCAGGGCCCAGCCGTGCGCCGGAGCAGCGCTGGCCAGCGCATCGACCTCGGCCCGGCTCCCGGCGTGGAAGGCGAGGTGGTTGAGCCCGGGCCGGCACCGCTCGTGCCCGGCCGCGCTCAGAGCGGCTGACTGCTCGGCCACCAGATAGGTGTCGCCGAGCTGCCAGCTGCACCCGGCCGGCCAGTCCTGGAACGGCTGGTATCCCAGCTCGGCCAGCAGCCAGCCCCAGCTGGCGCGGGCCCGTTCCAGATCCGGGACCCATAGCTCCACGTGGTGCAGCAGCCCGCGCCGTCCCATGCCTGGAAACGCTAGCCGACGCCGGGGAACGGCCGGTGTGCTGACCATGGAACGGGATGCGGGACACTGGACCGGCCCTGTTTCCGACCCGAAGGCTGTTCCGTGACCACCTCGACCGACATCCCGGCCGGCCAGATCATCATTCCCGCGCAGCTGCTGCCCAGCGACGGGCGGTTCGGCTCCGGCCCGAGCAAGATCCGGCCCGAGCAGGTCGCCCACCTGAACGAGATCAGCCGCACAGTGCTGGGCACCTCACACCGGCAGGCGCCGGTGAAGGCGCTGGTCCGCCGGGTCCGGGAGGGGCTGGCCGAGCTGTTCGCGCTGCCGGACGGTTACGAGATCGCGCTGGGCAACGGCGGTTCGACCTGCTTCTGGGATCTGGCGGCGTTCAACCTGATCGAGCAGCGCGCCCAGCATCTGGCCTTCGGTGAGTTCTCCAGCAAGTTCGCCAAGGTCACGCAGGGTGCGCCGTTCCTGGGCGACCCGACCGTGATCACCGCGGAGCCCGGCCGTACGGCGTTGCCGGTGGCCGAGGACGGCGTGGACGCCTATGCCTGGCCGCACAACGAGACGTCGACCGGCGTGATGGCCCCGGTGGTCCGGGTACCCGGCACGCCGTCGACGGCGGACGGCGGTCCGCTGGTCCTGATCGACGCCACCTCGGGAGCGGGCGGCCTGCCGGTGGACATCAGCCAGGCCGACGCCTACTACTTCGCCCCGCAGAAGAACTTCGCCTCGGACGGCGGGCTGTGGCTGGCCGCGCTGTCCCCCGCTGCGATCGAGCGGGTCGCCCGGATCGCAGCCAGTGGCCGCTGGATCCCCGAGTCGATGGATCTGAGCATCGCCCTGGACAACTCGCGCAAGGATCAGACCTACAACACCCCGGCGGTGGCGACGCTGGCCCTGCTGGCTGACCAGATCGAGTGGATGCTGGGCAACGGCGGGCTGGCCTGGGCCGTCTCGCGGACGGCCGACTCGTCCTCCCGGTTGTATGCCTGGGCCGAGGAGACCGACTACACCACGCCTTTCGTCAGCAATCCAGCCGACCGCAGCCAGGTGATCGGGACCATCGACTTCGACGCCGAGGTGGACGCCGCAACCGTGGCCAAGGTGCTGCGGGCGCATCAGGTAGTGGATGTCGAGCCGTACCGGAAGCTGGGCCGCAACCAGTTGCGGATCGGCATGTACGCGGCGGTCGAACCAGACGACGTGGAGCTGCTGACCCAGTGCTTCGACTACGTGGTGGGCCGCCTGCCGCGGTGAAAGCCGGCGGCGGTGGCGGCTGTCAACGTCGGCTGTCAGCGTCGGCGGTCAGCGGCGGCGGGTCAGCAGCGTGACGGTTCCGTAGGCCAATAGGGCGACCGCGACGCCTGCGGTGCCGAACACCAGCCAGCTGCTGGCCGAGATGCCGGACGTGGGCGCCGACCGGCTGCGCTGCGGCTGCGCGGCTGCGCCGACACCATTACCTGAGCTTTCGGTTTCGGCTGCCGCCGAAGGCCCCGAGCCGGACGACGCGTTCCTGACCAGTCCGAGAGCGACCAGATCTACGCGCAGCACCGGCTCGCGAACCCCTTCCGAGCCGATCAGCGCCGATTTCCCGTGATCGATCACCGCGAGGGATTCACCCTGGTCCTGCGACGGCAGCCCGGCCGAGGCGAGCACCTCGATCACGTCGTCCTTGGTCGACACCGCCGACCGCAGCGCCAGGACGGCGACGAGGCCGACGGCCACGGTCAGGACCGAGAGCACGGTGACGACGGCGGCGATGCGAGAGGCCCGAGAAGCCGTACTGGAGTTCATCGG
>CALMAR010000478.1 GCA_937859855.1 uncultured Kineosporia sp. | reverse complement strand
CGACATCGGCGCCGGCCGCGCGCGGAAGGGCGGGCGCCACCCCATCTGCCTGCTCGAGCAGAGCCGACAGCAGGTGCGCGGGTTCCACCTGCGGATGCCCGTCCTTCGCGGCGCGCTGAACGGCGGCAGCCATCGCTTCCTGGCTGCGGGTGGTGAGCTTGGGGTCCATGGACGGATCTTCCTCCGGGGTGCTGTGATGACGCTACTCACAACGCCGCAGAAGTTGAGTGTGTTCCACTCAACTTAGGTTTCGCGCCCGGATCATGTGACCCGGGTGAGCACCAGGTGGGCGCCCTGCGCGGTGACCGCGACCCCAGTGTCTCCGACCGAGACCGAGCTGACCTTGAGGCCGAGCGGCAGCACGGGCAGCCGGTACGACGTCCCGAGCGACGCCGCGACCCGCGCGCGCACCGCCTGGGGCACGTCCAGCGCATCCGGCGGGATGCTCACCACCAACTGGCCGTCCTGAGCCGACAGCATGGCGTTGCCGGTGAACTGCAGTTGCTGCGAGCCGGCGGCGTAGGTGCCAGTCACGGCCACCCGGTCGCTGCCGCCCTTTCCCCGGGCGAACTGCACGCCCAGCGCATCACCCGGCAGCTTGGCCTTGGCTGCCGCGTCCATCGAGGCGTAGCTGACGATGCCGGTCGCGGTCGCGGCGTTCACCGGGACCGCGCTCAGGTTGCCCTTGACCAGTCCGGAGAACGGCACGTGCACGCCGGACAGCCGCAGTTTCACCTGATCCACCCGGGCCCCCTGATCGATGCTGAGATCCTCCAGATCAGCGTCCACTCTGGTGTAGAGACCACCGAAAACCTGGGTCAGGAACGGAAACCCGTGAATGCTCACGCCGGGCCGGGCGGCCAGGTCCGCTGAGGACTGGATCCGGCTGGCCACCTGCCCCTCGGCCAGCTTGCAGGTCAGCCGATCGACCGCGACGGCGAGCGCGGCCACCACGATCAGGATCACAACCAGACGACGCATTGGCGCACCCTACTCAGGCACATCTTGCGCCTCCTCAGCGCAGGCGAGCTGAGCAAGCTGGTGCTCTTGACACGAATGCCACTATTAGTGGCTCGGGTGGGATGATGTTCGATGCCGGGGAGGGCCCCAACCGTGAAAGTCAATCGTGTCCAGCGTGCGCTGGCTGTCGCGGCGATCGCCGTGGCCACTCTGTCGGGATGCTCGTTATTCGGAGGCAAGGACGACACCCCCGACCCGAACAAGCCCGTCCAGCTCGCTGACGACGGCTCGGTGAAGGATTCGCTGGCGACCATGACCCGCCGCTACGGCGGATACGACGTCACCGTCGACGTTCTGCAGCTGAACCGGAGCGACAAGGCGCTGCGAGCCGTCTTCGCCATCACCCCGCGCAGCCACGGAGAGACCAGCACTCTGAGTCCTGGGATCCTGGGCACTGGGGCCAGCGCGGATGGGGTGTACCTGCTGGACGAGAACGGGCTGCGCAAGTACCCGGTGCTGACGACGGCGGACGACAAGTGTGTCTGCTCCAGCAACCTCAGCTCGTTCGCCCTCGATCAGCCCACCCTGCTGTTCGCCGATTTTCCGGTGCCGCCGGACTCGGTGAAGTCGCTCAGCCTGGTGGTGCCCGAACTCGGGCCACTTCCGCCCGCCAAGCTGTCATGAGCCGCCTGACCGGAATCTGCGGTGCGGCTTCGGTGGCGATGCTGGCTCTGGCGTTCAGCGCCGGGCCGGCCAGCGGAGCGGCCTCCCCGTCACCCACCGTCAGCTGGCCGGCCCCAGGGGCCAGGGCCAAGTCGGCTCAGCCGCTCACGATCAGCGGCAGCAGCCTGACCGTGCGCCCGCTGCCGAGCCCACTGGTGCTGATCGACGAGAACGTGGAGAAGGTGGCGGCCCAGAGCTTCACCGTCAACGCGGACGTGCTGTTCGACACCGGCAAGGCGGAGCTGACCTCGGCAGCGGGCCAATCCCTCACGGAGCTGGCCGGCCGGATCACCAAGGAGGACATCACCGGGAAGGCGAATGTGGTCGGCAATACCGACGACGTCGGGACACCGGCCAGCAATCTCACTCTGTACAAGCAGCGCGCGGCGGCGGTGACCGCCCGGCTGTCCCAGCTGCTGTCCGGCCGGGACATCACCTTGACCGCGGTGGGCAAGGGTGAGACCGATCCGCTGGTACCCAACCGTAACGACGCCAGCCGGGCTCTCAACCGGCGAGTGAGCGTGATCTTCACCGGCACCCAGCGCAAGGTCGACCCGACCGACATCAGCGTGCCCTCCACCCAGCCGGCCCCGGCCGCCGATCCCAGTACGGCGCCGGAGGGTTCACTGATCGGCACCGAACGGACCTTCACCCTGGGAAGTGAGCGGACCAAGTGGGGGGTACGGCTGGACGTCACCGCCGTCCAGCCGATCGGATCGACGATGATCGCCATCGATACCCAAACGTCGGTGCTGAGCGGGCCGCCTGATCAGCTGTTCACCGAAAATGACGCGCTGTTCAGCGGAAGCACCTACAACCCCGAGGCGCACGCGACGGCGATCTACGACCGATCAGCCAATCAGCTGTTGCCGGTAGTGATCGACGGCAAGGGCAAGCGGCTGGAGAGCGACCACGCAAAGACGTTCCTGCACGCCACTCCGGATGAGGTGGCCAGTGACTGGCTGCTGTTCCCGCGGCCGAAAGACATGTCCAGCGGGACGATTCAGCTTTATCTGCCCGGGCTGGGAGTGCTGCCCGTTCCGGTCAAGGCCTGAGCGGTTACGGCCGAGTCACCGGGACGTTCGCCGCAGTACCCAGCGCGGCTAGCGAAACGTCAACTGTGCTGGTGTCTTCGGGTAGTGCGGCCGTCAGGAAAACGTAGCGATAGGCGATGCCAGCCGCCTGCGGATGAGTTGAACTGCCTACGCTCTGGCCGCGCTGGCGCGGATCGGAGACCGGCAGGAACACCTGGCCGGTACGGCGGTCGATCAGGTGGATCGCGCTGAGATCGGGGTTACCCGGGCCAAGGGCGCTGAACGCTGAGGCCGGGTCGGCCGGCCGGTTCGCCCGCAGCAGCAGGGTCACCATGGTCAGGCCGTCGTCCGGCTGCACCGACTCGATCGCGGCCGTGAACTGCGCCGGGTCACCGTTGTTCAGCCGGGCCGGTCCGGCCTTGACCAGCGCTGAAGCGGTGGCGCCAGCCGGCGCCACTGGGGCGGGTGAAGCGGTCCGCGCGACGCCGGTGGTGGTGGGCATGCTCGGCGGCGCGGGTGGGCCCGAGCCGGTCGCTCCAGTCGGGCTGGCCGGGCCGGTCGGGTCCCTCGGCGCGACCGGGTTGGTCGGCCCGGCCGGGCCGGTCGGCGCGGGCAGTGGCAGGGCTGGTCGCAACTCGGACGACGCTCCGCTGGCACCACCAGGTGGTAG